>DLGM01000356.1:4178-6787 GCA_002482705.1 Cyanobacteria bacterium UBA7694 | reverse complement strand
CTATATCCGCAGCGAGCGCAAACCGTATATCCTCGAAGTGCGCACCGAACGGGGACGCCACCACTCCTCATCTAGCAATCCTTCAGCCCAAATCCTTGAAGGGGTAAGGGAGTGGGACCCCTTGGTCAAATTTGAGCGTCAGTTAGAGCTGCACAATACGCTGACCCGCGAACAAATGGAAACCCTGAAGCGGGACACTTTAGAAACCCTGAAACAAAAGGCCCAAGATGTCTTGAGCGAACCGGCCGCCACCGATGCGGTCAGTGGGATGTATTACCCCGGCTAAACAGCCAAAATAAAAGGCCCCGAAAATTTCGGGGCCTTTTAGAGATAAAGTTATTGACGAATTTTGGCGGAGGCCCAACCGCCTGCGGCTCCGATNNTCAAATGGCAGCTTTAGAACCCAACGACTTACCTAAAATCGCAGCACCGGTGGCAGCGCCAGTGGCAGCCCCTAAAAGGGCTCCCGTTTTGGGATCATTGGTAAATACGGCTGAGGTAATCGCCCCTACAGCTCCGGCACCCCCGCCGACCAACAGGCCACCGGCGGCAATATATCCCCCAAAATTAGATGGCAGGCCGCGCTCCATGGCGACCACCAGGGCAGCAGTGCCACCGCCTCCGGCCAGAATGCCCGCACCGGTGCCACCGACCAAGCCGATGAAACCTTTACCGGTTTTTTTGACATCCAGGGTAATTTGTAAGCCATCACTCTTGAGGGCAGGGGTTTCTGAGGGGGGAGAAGACGCTTGGGCAGGCTGGCTCTTGGCCTGGGAAGGTGTGGTTTGAGAAATCACCTGTGAGGAAGAAAGAACTTGCATACAAATACCTCGCTTGCTAAAAATGGGGATAATCCAATTATGGGCAAAAACAAGCGCAACATTGTGCGCCAAACGCCTGAATTAACCAAATTTAATCTCATTTATAATCTTATGTTAACCATCAATGTGAATAAATAAGCCAACAAAAGATCTCAAAATCACGTCAAAAGTGCTGCCTGAATGACTCAGACAGCACTTTTATTAAAAGAGTTACCGCAAATATACGTTTAAGGCAAATTTTGCAGGGCAATGACTGCTTGGGTTTGGGTCGCGACCCCTTGCTCTAACACATGATCATCACCCGGCAACATTTCGAGCTGGGCATGGGGCAAGTGCTGGCTCAACCACTCACTGCGGGCCGGATTGGCCAGGGGATCGCCTTGGCTGTGGATAATGTGAATATGGCCTTGTGGGCCTTTGCCCGCTGCAATCAGCTTCAAAATCTCCTGCACATCTGCACTGGCCGAGCCCATGGCTTGCAGCCGGGCCCGCACATCCTCCATCACCGCCCCTTGCGCCAGTTTTTGGGCCGCTTGATCATCAGAAGTCAACACGGGCAAACCCATAGCCGGGGTCGGAATCTGGTTGGCCAAGGGAATTTTGCTCCCCAAACCCAGCCCTTTATTGAGCACACTGGGTGTGGTCTCCAAAAATGGCCCTTGCAGTACAGCATGTAAACCTTTTGGCATGGCCGGACCCTCTAGATCGATCAGGCCCTGATCATTGAGGGTTAAAGCCCCCAATACCCCCGGCCCACCGCCCATGCTGGTGCCCAGTAAAAGCAGCTCCTTGTCTGGGTGGTCGCCATAATCTTTGGCCAGTTCCTGAGCGGCAAAGGCAGCGACTGCCGCCACATCACGGGCCACCCCATAACCGCGATCGAGGCCACCGTCTTTGCCCCCTTTGGTTTGCCCACTCCACTGGTGATCCAACGTCATCACGTCGTAACCTTGGGCACTCAAAAGCTGCACCTGTTCATGAAAATTGCGTCCGGTTTGCTGGAAACCTGGCGACATCACGACCATCTTGCCATTGGGCGTTCCGGTCGGCTGAAAACGCTGCCAAAATACGTCACGGGGCGCAATTTCAACGCCATTGACTTTACCCGCCGCTTTGACAAAACCTTCGCTGACCGTCGCGGGATGGCGTTCCATGCGGGTCAAGGTCAAGGCCTTTTGGGTGGCAAATAGCTCACCATCCTTGAGCTGATCCAGAGGCAATTGGGTGGTGGGAGCCCCCCACTGTTTTTCTCTGGTAGCACGGAAGGCCTGTAATTGCTCAACTTGCTCATCCGTATCACCGATACCTGCTAATTTTGCGCCCAC
Organism: Cyanobacteria bacterium UBA7694; assembly: GCA_002482705.1. Lineage (GTDB taxonomy): Bacteria > Cyanobacteriota > Sericytochromatia > UBA7694 > UBA7694 > UBA7694. The sequence goes on along the minus strand of DLGM01000356.1, from coordinate 4,641 downwards.
TTTGAGCAGAAGCGGGTTGCGGTCCGCAAAAGAGCCGACCTTGCCACTGGCCTGAGATTCATCATTCCAGAGGTCATCCCGGTTACCCTGCACATCTAAAAGTTCACGAAAGGTGCCTTCAATTTGGGAACGGCTGCCCCAGTTATCTGGAGTGCTCCAGGGAAAATTCAAACTTTTAGCAGGGGGTACGTTTCCCGCTGGCAAAGCCTGCAAAGAGAGCTTTTCTTGAGCCGCAGCAGGGGGCGTAGAGGGTGCAGCCACCGCNNNGAGCGAAGCATCTTAGGTGGAACTGATGAAACGTGAGAAAGAGGAGAAGAGTTGGACGGAATAGGGTGAGTCATAAAAATCCTTTCACCAATTGCCAGCGATTATAAAGTTTATCGTTAGGTTAAGAATAATCTTGCCCCAGCCCCACTTTTTTTGTTATGCAGCGCATCCAAAGAGTGGTTTATAATAAGCCTGC
>DLGM01000356.1:0-4170 GCA_002482705.1 Cyanobacteria bacterium UBA7694 | reverse complement strand
GTTTTCTCAGGAGCCTTTACATGAGCCACGAACGCCTGTTTAACTTCTCTGCGGGCCCAGCCGTCTTGCCAATGCCAGTCTTAGAACAAATTCAGCGAGACATGCTGTGTTTGCCCGGCGTTGGGGCATCGATCCTGGAAATCAGCCACCGCTCCAAAACCTTTATGCAAATGCTCGCCCAGGCCGAAGCTGACCTGCGCGAACTCTTGGCCCTGCCCAATCACTACCGCGTCCTGTTCCTGCAAGGCGGCGCGTCACTCCAGTTTTCAATGCTGGCCATGAACTTCCTGCGTGACCAAACCTCCGCTGCTTATGTGCGCTGCGGCAGCTGGGCCAAAAAAGCAATCAGCGAAGCCAAAAAAGAAGGGCTTGTGCACATTGCCTGGAATGGAGAGTCGGAAGGTTTTTCGCGCATGCCCCAGGCCAGTGAACTGGATATTCCCAGCAACAGCGCCTATGTGCACATCACCTCGAATGAAACCATTGAAGGGGTTGCCCTCACCCAGGATTTGGATACTGGCGACGTGCCAGTCTTTTGTGATGCCTCCTCCGACTTTTTGAGCCGTCCGCTCGATATCAACAAATACGCCCTGATTTATGCCGGGGCTCAAAAGAATATCGGCCCGGCGGGTTGCACCGTGGTGATCCTGCGTGAAGATTTGTTAGAGCGCATCCCAGCAGGCTTGCCGAGTATGCTCGACTACCGCACCCACGCCGACAATGGCTCCCTTTATAATACGCCCCCCGCCTTTGCCATTTATGGCATTGGCCTAGTGGCCCAGTGGCTCAAAGCCCAGGGCGGGCTCAAGGCCATCCATGCCCACAACCAAACCAAAGCCAACCTGCTGTACCACGCCATTGACAACAGTACAGGTTTTTATCGCGGGCATGCCCAAGCTGGCAGCCGCTCGATCATGAACGTCACCTTCCGCCTGCCCAGTGAAGAACTGGAAGCAGCCTTTGTCAAAGCCGCCGCCGCTGAAGGGCTGGTCGAACTCAAGGGCCACCGCTCCGTGGGCGGCATCCGGGCCTCGATCTACAACGCCTTCCCCTTGGCAGGGGTCGAAGCGCTGGCCCAGTTCATGCAGACTTTCCAAGCCCAGCATGCCTAAACGCTTGTAACGGGGGCTGTGAAGCCCGGCTCAGAAGCTATAAGATATGCTAAACTTCCCATGCCAAGGTTGATTCCCAGCCGATGGTGGCACTCTATTCCTCATGAGGTGTGAACATGCAAATTCAGCACGTGTTTGTGGCCGGATCCGGCCTGATGGGCAGCGGGATTGCCTATGCAATCATCACCGGGCCCAAACTCCCCGTCACCCTGTACGATGTCAGCGACGAAGTCTTAAATGCCAGCAAACAGAAGACCGAAGCCCTGCTCGACAAAATGGTCGGCAAAGGCGTCATGAGCAAAGAGGAAGCCTTTGAAGCCCTGGGCCGCCTGTCCTTCAGCACTGAGCTGAGTGCTGCTGCCAAAGCCGATCTGGTGATCGAAGCGATCCCTGAAAAGCTGGCTCTTAAACAGGACTTCTTCCGCCAGATCGACGAGTTCTGCGCTCCCGACACCATTTTTGCCAGCAATACGTCATCCCTACCGATTACCAGTCTGGCCGCCGTCACCCGTCGCGCCGACCGCTTCATTGGCATGCATTTTTTCTCACCCGTCCACCTGATGAAGTTGCTCGAACTGATCCGCGGCCTCGAAACTTCTGAGAGCACTTTCACCACCGTCAAAACCTTTGGCGAGAGTTTGGGCAAACAGGTGATTGTGGCCAACGACTTCCCCGGCTTTATCACCACCCGGATTGGCATGGTGCTGCTCAATGAAGCCATGTTCGCCCTGATGGAAGGGGTCGGCAGTGCCGAAGACATTGATACAGGCATGAAGCTGGGCTTTAACCATCCCATGGGCCCCCTGGCCCTGGCGGATGCCGTCGGCCTCGATGTCTGCCTGAACGCCATGAACACGATGTTCGAGGGTTTTGGCGATCAGCGCTATCGCCCCTGCCCCCTGCTCAAGCGTCTGGTGCAAGCAGGCCATCTCGGTAAAAAAACCGGGCGTGGCTTCTACACCTATAACAAGTGAGCAATTTTATGAGCGACACTCTCGACACCCGCATGATGGCTCGGGCCTTAGAAGTAGCCCGCACTGGTTTTTTAAACATCTCGCCGGATCCCCACCGGGGGGCCATTATTGCCCAAGGCGAACACATTGTGGGAGAAGGTTATTTCGCCCACAAAGAGTCTCAAGACCCGGAAATCCATGCCCTCAAGGCAGCGGGAGAACAGGCTCAGGGCGCAACCCTGTACCTGATCTTAGAGCCCGCTTATAGCCTGGGGGAAGAGGGAACTGTTGCCCAAATTGTGGCCGCAGGCATTCGCCGGGTGGTGGTGGCCCTGCGCGACCCCAATCCCAACGTCAACGGGCGCAGCATCCAAAAGCTCAAAACCGCCGGCCTTGAGGTCAGTGAAGGGCTGCTCGCCTCAGAGGCGCGCCATCTCAACGAGTTTTACCTCAAGGATATGCTGATGCGGCGGCCCTTTGTGACCATGCTGTCAGCTATGTCCCTTGACGGCAAAATGGCCACCTCCATGCATGACAGCCAAGAAATTACCAGTGCCCCTACCCGCGAATATGTACACCAATTGCGCGCCCAGTATGATGCGGTCATGATCGGTATCAACACGGTCATGCACGACAATCCACAGCTCTCCTGCAAAGCCCTGCGGGGGCGTGACCCGTGGCGCATCGTGATTGACAGCCAAGGGCGCATCCCGCTCAATTCAAAGGTCTTTCAGCGTTCCCATCCGGGCCAACCGCGCCCCCCGGTCATTGTCGTTACCGCCGACGACCTGCCCGATGAACGCCTCAATGCCTTGCGCCACGCTGGCGCCGAGGTGATCTGCTGCCCCGATGAAGACAGCATGGGCCATGACTGTTACCCCCGTGTGGACCTCGACCGCCTGATGCTCTTGCTCAACCGCAAAAACATCACCAGCATTCTGCTCGAAGGTGGAGGCACCCTGCGCGCTGCCGCCCTCAAGGCCGGGATTGTCGACAAGGTTCAGTTCCTGGTCGCCCCCAAAATCATTGGCGGTGCCATGGCCAAAAGCCCCGTGGAAGGCGAAGGGGTCAGCTTTGTCTATGAAGCCATTGATGTCAAAAGCATGCAGTGGCGACCTTTGGGCAGCGATTTGCTGATCGAAGGTTATATTTCCGAGTTATAAATGTTTCCGCTCCAAAGGCCCGATGGGATACTCTCTGCCACAGAAGTCAGCCATCGGGCCTTTGGCATTGCCAAGGCCTTGCACCAACAGGGGCTCCAGGCAGGAGATATTGTTGCTGTCAAAGCGGAAACCTCACTGCTCCTGATCTTGAGCCTGCTGGCCTGCTGGCAAACGGGATTCATCGCCCTGCCGCTCAACCCCAAACTGCCCGAATCCCAACGCCAAGAGCTGGCTGCACGCCTGCCCATTCGCGCCTGGTTGGGATGGCCTGGAGCCTGGGATTGGCCCACCCTCGATCAGATTCGGCGCGCCCCGGCCCCTCTTGATACCCTGCCAGAAAATACCCCCGCTACACTGGTGCTAACTTCCGGCAGCAGCGGCCCACCCAAAGCCGCACTCCATAGCCTGGGCAACCACTTTGCCAATGCCCGTGGCAGTACCCACCACATTCCCTTTGGCCCCGATGATACCTGGCTGCTGAGCCTGCCCTTGTACCATGTGGGCGGATTGTCCCTGTTATTCCGGGCCTGGGCCTGTGGCGGCACTTTGGCCCTACCCGCCCCCGACCAACCGTTAACGACAGCTCTCAGCACCTTGCGGCCCACCCATTTATCGCTGGTCAGCACCCAGCTCTATCGCCTGCAACAGGCCCCATACATTCCTTCCGGCCTCAAGGCCCTGCTTCTGGGCGGCAGCGCCCTGCCCACCGGGCTCTTGGCCTGGGCCTATGAGCGGGGAATTCCTGTTCACAGCAGTTACGGCAGCACAGAAATGGCTTCACAGATCAGCAGTACGCGACCCGGTGCCTCGCTACAGGCACTCCAGACCACCGCCGGATATATCCTCCCTCAACGGGAACTCAAGCTGGCATCTGATCAGGAAATTTGGGTGCGGGGCAACACCCTGTTTCAGGGCTATTGGCAAGATACAGGGCCGATCTTA
>DLGM01000406.1:10943-11506 GCA_002482705.1 Cyanobacteria bacterium UBA7694 | reverse complement strand
CTGCATCATCGCCAAGAGACGGCGCTTGTGGGCCAAGGGCATACAGGCCCCCAACGGGTTGTGAAAGGTGGGAATAGTCAGACAAGCGGCAATCGTGTGATGCGCGAGGGCCGCTTCCAGGGCGTCAAGATCCATGCCCGTGCGCGGATGGGTAGAGATTTCCAGCACCTTCATGCCCAAACCCTCAATCGCTTGCAACATGCCAAAATAGGTCGGTGACTCAATCGCAATCGTGTCTCCAGGCTTGGCCACGGCCCGCAGCGCCAGGTTGATCGCCTCTAAACAGCCACAGGTAATGATCAGGTCATCGGCATTGACCGGCCAGGTGCTGTCTACGGTACGGGCGGCGATTTGGCGACGCAGTTCGGCATTGCCCCGTGGGCTTTCATAAGTATTGGTGGTCGCATGTTTGGCCGCTGCCGCCAAATAACTGTATAAACGGCGAGTGGGTAACCAATCGGTATGAATGCTGGAGCCACCCAAAGGCACCATCTCAGGATCACGAATTGAATCGATAATTTCAGAAATGAAGGCATCTACATTCACTTCTGCCGAAGGAGCCG
>DLGM01000406.1:0-10935 GCA_002482705.1 Cyanobacteria bacterium UBA7694 | reverse complement strand
AGTGATCAGGCAACGGGAAATGCGCGGCTCTGGGATTCGCTCGCTCGGACGGGCCAGAACATAATACCCGGACTGGGGGCGGGCTTCGATGTATCCCTGGGCTTCAAGACGCAGATAGGCCTGTAAGACCGTCGAAATACTGACCCGTTTGTGTTGGCTCATGCGTCGCACCGAAGGCAATTTATGACCAGGCCGCAAAGTGCGTGAGCGGATCAGTTGAATCAGTGAATCGGCAATTTCTTCGTATAAAAAACGTTCTGGACGGACAGTCTGCAACATAGTCATTACCCTCTTTAGCCATCATAACAAAACCACTGCACGCACAAACTGTACAGGTACACAACAAAAACAACTGTATCTGTACTGGTTTTTCATTCCCACGTATGATGAAAAGAATCTGTCCCTGACAAGGAGCCACCCCATGTCCCCCCAAATGCTTCTGGTTGGCAACGCCAATTATTCCTCTTGGTCCCTGCGGGCCTGGCTGGCCCTCGCCCACAGTGGCGTACAGGCCCAATTGCAGCGCATCCCCCTGTATACCCCAGCCAGTGCCGCACAATTGGCCCAGCTTTCCCCCTCCGGACAAGTGCCCGTACTCTATGTGGGCAACCACCCCATCTATGACAGCCTCGCCATTGGCGAATATTTGGCAGAACAGGCTCCCCTGTGGCCCACAGATCCCTTGGTACGCGCCACGGCCCGCAGCCGGGTAGCCGAAATGCATGCCGGATTCCAGGCCCTGCGTCACCATTTGCCCATGAACGGGCGCAGTTATTACCCTGACTTTGCCATCCCTGCTGCCGCCCAAGCGGATATTGACCGCATTAACACCCATTGGGCCCAAGATCGGCAAACCTATGGGACAGATGGGCCCTGGTTATATGGCAAATGGTCGCTGGTGGATGCCTTTTATGCCCCCGTGGTACTGCGGTTGCGCAGTTACGGCGTTCCCTTGGAAGGGGCCGTGCAGGCCTATGCCCATACCGTCTGGAACGACCCAGCCCTGCAACGCTGGCTGATGATGGCCTATGACGAGCCGGAAATCATTGCCCAGTCTGAACCCTCCGGGTTCAAATACGAAATTCATGGCTGGCGTCCCGCTTATCAGCAGGCCTTTTATGACCTCAATGCCGCTTGGATTAAGCGCTATTTTACTTTAGAGCCAGAAGACGAGAAGATGCTCAGCGACCCAGAGGGTTATATTGTCAGGCCCGGTGGACGTCTGTTATTTGCCTTGGTCAATGGGGAAGTGGTGGGCACCTGTGCCCTGATTCCCGAAGGGCCCGGCCATTATGAACTGGCCAAGATGACCGTAGCGGAAGCCTTTGAAGGGCACGGGATTGGCCGCCGCCTGTGTGAAGCCGCTTTGGGCGTGGCCAGAGGATTGGGTGCCACCCAAGTCGATTTGGTTTCCCAGCGGGGTTTGGGGCGGGCCCTGCATGTGTATCAGCGCCTGGGCTTCCGGGAAGTGCCCCTGACCGCCATCGACCGCGAGCGCTACCAGCGCTGCGATATCCGCATGGCGCTCCCTCTGACCTGAGGGCAAAAAAAAGAGGCCTTGCGGCCTCAGGAAATAGGGGTGAGTAAGCGCGGGGCTAACCCCGCTCAATGACAGTCTTAAATAACGGGGGCATGCCCCTAGTTACCAAAATCAGGGGTGCCGTCAAGGTTCGAACTGACAAAAACCACCGGGGTTTTGGAAATATACACGACCGACCGAACACTGCCGGGTAAGGTCGCCTGGAAACGCACATAATAACTGCCGACCGGCTTCGGGTTATCGCGCCAAGTCACGGTGGGAGTCGAACTGCCCCCCATCGAGATGAACGGCCCCGCCGTGCTGCGGCTGTAACCCCAACCATAGTTGAAATTGCGGCCACCGGGATTAAAGCGGGCGGTAATGTCAATCAGGTCATCCATTTCAATGCGGCCAGGGGTGATACTGGTGCTAAAAAACGGCTGGGTTTCCCGTACCTGCACGACCGGGTTTTGCGAGGTAAAGCTGACCGTCGATTGGCCGTTGGGATTGGTAATGTCCACCTTGACATAATAACTGCCCGGCTGGGTGGGGTACCAGTTGACGGTGCGTAAAGGCCGGTCCTCCAGTTGTTCTAAGGGAATAAACGGCCCCGTCTGACTGGTGGAGTACGACCAGGTATAGCGCTGATCTTCGCGCTCTTGCTGCTGGATATTGGCATTGAGGCGTACTCCCTGGCCCAGTTCAATCACCCCCTGAGAGGGTTCAGCCACAATCGGGTTGGCCCGGTCAGTGACAAATACCAGCGCACTGGCAGAGGTGAATGAAGCCGGGGTACCATCCGAGTTGACCGACTCAGCCCGCACAAAGAAGCTACCCGCGCTCGGCGGTGCCCAGGTGATTTGTTTGCCGCTTTGGGGAATGGGCAGGAAGGGGCCTTGGGCAGAAGAGGCATAGAACCAGTTGACCCGATCCGAAGGGGCGGCATCAAAAAAGAGTTTGACATCTTCGCCTTTGATCAGGTTGGCCGGGCTCGGTTCAGTGCGAAACACGCTGTCGCTGTCACGCACCAGCACCAAGGCTTTAGAAGAAGTGAAGGTACGGGCCTGCTGCGTATCCTGATCGGCCACCCGCACACGCAGGAACAGATCTCCGGTCAGGTTGGGCGTCCAGGTGACGGTCGCGCTATTGCCCGGAATCTGGCTAAAGGAACCCACAGGGCTAAAGCCGTAGAACCAAGTATAAACTTGGTTGGCCCCGGCTCCGCTGGGCAAATTGGCGCTTAAGGTCACGGGATTACCGCGCACCAAACTGCCGGAAGGGGGGGTGAGGTTAAAGATGCTGTCACTGTCAGAGACCTGCACCAAGGCCTTGGTAGACGTATAGGTCGAGGTTTTCCCGTCAAGAGAGGCCTGAATGCGCAGGAAATAAGAACCGGCACGGGGAGGCTCCCAGTTCAGCGTTGCGCCTTCCCCTGCAATCGGCTGAAAGCCGCCTTGGGCGGAGAGGCTATAGGCCCAGGTATAACGGGCTGCGGCCTGATCGCGGAATTCAGGTAAATTGGCTTTGAGTTCAACCTTGTCACCCTGTACAATCGCCGCCGGGCTGACCGTGGCAATATTATCGCTGTCCTGCACATAAATGACCGGTGTGGGCGTGGTGTAATAAGACTGGGACAAGGTGCGGCGGTCGATCATTTCCAGGCGCAGGAAGTGGCTACCCACGGGGGCTCCGTCCCAGCTCACTTCCGGGCCACGCCCACTGATCGGTTGCCAGGGCCCAGACAGGGCCGAAGCATAGGCCCAATTAATATCAAAATTACTGGCCTCGGCAGGGGTTTTGAGATTGGCCTTCAGATCGAGGTCTGTACCTAAAGTAATCGTATTGGAAGGGCCCACGGTCAGCGCCGGGCTATCGAGTTCGAGAGCGGCTCCGGTCAGCAGTTGAACCGCTTGGGTAAAGGTGCGATCACCCACCAGCAACACGGGCAGGGTGCCCGCACTTTGTAGCTGGAAACCACCGGGCAGCACAAACGACAGGCTGCCATCAGGGTTGCGCGTCACGGTCGTAAGTGTTTTGGAATTATCAACAATCACGCGCACTTCTTGGGCATTGCGAATCTGCTCAGGCAGAGTGGAGGTGTCGGCAATTTGTACCAGGCGACCGGCAGCCGGGTTGCCCGGTTGAATGGCGACAATATTGGCACGGGCCTGCAAGGTTGCGGTATCGCCCTGGGTTTGGGCCGTCATGGCAGCAGGCGAATCACAGGCGGATAAAAGAGCCAGGGTCAGGAACAGGAGGGTGCTTGAACGAACCAATTGTTTCATAGGTATGATACTTCAGCTTCAAAATAGTTTAGTATCTAAAATGATTACTTTACTATCTAAAATATCATGTCCAGCACTTCCTGACGAGGGGTATCACAGCAAATCCGTCAAAACAGTTGTTGTCAGGCGTTCCGGAGAACTTGCCTGCGAGTGGGCGCTAAACAGGGCGGCTGATGCCCACAGCCAAACACAGCCAGGCGGCCAAAAATGCCAACCCGCCCAGAGGCGTCACGGCCCCCCACATTTTGACACCGCTGAGGCTCAAGATATACAGGCTCCCGGAAAAAATCACCATCCCCAAGACAAAGAGCCAGCCAGCGGTGGTCAGGAGGCGGTGGGGGTGAATGACAGCCAGGATCCCGGTGCCCAACAATGCCAGGGCATGGTACATCTGGTAGCGCACACCCGTTTCAAAAATGGCCAGCATGTCAAGGCTTAAACGGGCCTTGAGCGCATGGGCCCCAAAGGCCCCCAAACCCACCCCCAGCAAGCCGCTGATACAGGCGATCAGGAGCAGGGGTTTTACTGCAGCAGTTAAAGTCATCACGTTCCTCAGACAAAAGGGGTGGGAGCCTGAGCCCCCACCCCGGAATAAAATATGGGGCCAGATTTAGCTGTTGTAGGTGCCGATATCGCCAGGGCGGCGCAGCATTTTATCCACTTCAGCCAAGTGGATCACTTCTTGGGAGACCATGGTGCGGGCATATTCTTCCAGGGTGACGGATTTGCCTTCAACCAGGGCCAGCAGTTCGCGGTAAACCTTGATCGACTCGCGCTCATGCTCCATCGATTCGCGCAGGATGTCGCCAGTGTCATGCTTGTGGGTTTCGAGCAAAGGCCCCATCCCCAGCGAAGGGTGGCCCCCCAGACCGGAAACCAGTTCGCCCGCTTGCTGAGCGTGCAGCAGGGATTCGTTGGCCTGTTCCCGCAGCCAAGAAACAATGGGAATACGGCCATAACCATACACCATCAGGGAATAGTGGGTGTAACGCACAACGCCAGCCAATTCCATTTCGAGAATGTGATTGAGCAGGTCAATCACTTTTTTTGTGTCAACTTCTTTTTCAAACATGGTATGAATCTCCTTGGGGGCAGGCGCTAGCCCACCTTGTAAATTGCACACCCCATTATACCTCAGCCGGGGCGCGGGCGCTGAGAAAGCGCAAGCGTCCCTGTAAATCGGCATGTAACAAGACTTCCTGCCAGGGGGCAATAAACAGAGCAGCGGTTGCCACTGCCAACTGACTGTCCAGCTCACAGGCCAGATAACCACCGGGCGCTAACAAATCCCTTCCCTCCTGGGCCAAGGCACGATAACAGAACAGCGGGTCCGCACCGGGTGTCAGTGCCTGACGCGGCTCATACTGCAAAACCTCCGGGTCGAGCAATACATAATCGGCTTCCGGGATATAAGGCGGGTTGGACACCATCACCTGGAAAGTTTCCCCACAAACAGGCTCCAGCAGATTCCCTAAGCGAAAATCGACATCCAAACCCAAAGCCTGTCCGTTGGCCTGCGCAATCTGAAGTGCCTCCGGGGAAATATCCGTAGCCACCACCGTACAGGCTGGGCGTTCGGCCTTGATCGCCAAGGCAATCGCCCCGCTGCCCGTGCCCATATCCAGCACGCGCCAAGCGACCGTCTTGGGGATTTGCGCCAATACGCGTTCCACCAGTTCTTCCGTCTCCGGGCGAGGGATAAGCACCCCCGGCCCCACTTGTAACTCTAAACCAAAGAAGGACTGGTTCCCCAAAATATACTGCAAGGGTTCACGCTGCTGGCGGCGGGCCACAATCGTCTCGGCGCGACTGAGCTGTTCCGGGGAAACGGTAGCCTGGGGGTTTAAACGCAGGGCCAGCCGGGAAATACCCAGCGCTTGCAAAATCCAGTGGGCCTCGGCGGTGGCTTCGTCTGGCCCGGTAAAGGCCAGTTGTTGCGTCATAAAGTGTAGCAATTCAGAATAAGACACATGTGTTGTCAACTCAGCTTAAACCTCCACTACATTAGCTTGGGGCAAAATCTCCACCCGTAACGAATAGGGTTATTCATTCAGTCCCTGTAGGGATGGGTAAATCCAGTAACCGAGATAAGAAGTCTCGAAATTGGCTGAGTTCTGGAATATTTAGGGTTTCACTTGAAATCCAGCGGTTATCTTGTATGGCTACCTGAACAGCCCTTCCCGGTTTTAAGATACTGCTTATCACTCCCATGACCGCTTTTTCCTGACCCGCAGGCTTTTTGATTTCCCTTTTTTCTGTACTTATGAGTGTGCTGTTCTTGAGACTTTGTACAACATCTTTTACAAAATCACTCGATTTTGCATGCAGATCTGAATAAACCTGTTGTCCACAATTCAGCAAGACTTTTTCCAATGTGCCCTGATGGTAATTATCAGGCAAGACATAAGCTCCTGTATAAGGATAATTGCGACTATTTTCTCCTGAATTATGCCCTGACTCAGAGTGTATTTGCCCTGGATGGGATGGCATCTGCAGGTTTGGAAGAGTCCTGTTTAACTCATGATATAGTTTCTGATATTGCGCCAATGGGTTCTGTTGATCTGCATCCAGTACAAAAGCAATGGCTGCCAGTGTCTCCAGCTCAATTTCAAATAAGGTTTCTTGAAGTGTTTGAACAATGGATGCAATTCCCTCAGCGCTATGAACAGCAATGGAGTAATGCTCACTTTGAAAGAAAACGGGTATAGGTGCTCGTTTTAGGAGATCTTCTTGCCCCCGTTCTGAGTTGAAAGGAAACGTAGTTGGCAAGATTGAATGCCAAAAACTATCAAGCTCTGATTTAAATTGCACACGCACGCACTGAACCTGCTTCAAAAAGCGTCCCACAAACTCCACATCATGCGGGCCTTCAACCAGAATGTACGCGTACTTCATCGGATATCCAAGCCACGTTTAAAACGCAGACGATACAATAGATCATCGCTTAAGCGTTTGACCTTAACGGATTTGCTCTCCCGCTCCAACTGGTACACAACCAAATCACTGCTCTCAGTATCAGAGTCTGTTTTTATTTCACTGGCCTTTAAAATGGCATCTACAGCTTCTAGACTGTGGGTAGTTGCAAAGATTTGGACATTGTATTGCTTGGCAACCGCCAACAGCCATTTAAACAGGTCTTGCAGGGCTGAAGTGTGCAGAGAGGTTTCCATTTCATCCAAAAGTAAGACTCCATTGGCAGCAGGAATAATTGCTAGGGCCAAAGTGAGTGCTTTGCGAATGCCATCTCCAAACATGCTGAGCGGGGTCATGCCCGTTTGTAGGTGTTGGATATAAATAGAGGGACTCAAGCCATCTTTGGAGAGGATCTCAATGTCTTTGATTTGTGGATCTAAAGCCTGGAGAACGTTCACCACCTCAGACTTAAAACCACCGAGTGTAGAGTCCGTTAATGCTTTAATTTGCAGTTGTTCTATCCGGTGCGAAAATGGACTGATGAATTGAACAGGTAAACTATCTTCGTTGTACGTCTTTTTCCATTGGATTTTTTCATTTTCCCAAATTTGAAAGCTCATTGACCATGTTTCAGTTTGGGTCAAAAGACTAGGATCGGGAGGTGCAAGCAATACTTTAACCAAGACGTCACACCCTTTGGTTCTTACCTGCTCAATACTAAATGGGAATTCAACATCATCTTCTGCATAATCATGCTCCATATCATTTGGCACTTCTACCCGAGTCCGAGGGTCATATGTCGCTAAAAGCGATTCAACTCCGTATTTTCCTCGGCTACTTATTTGAATAGAAGCAGAATGTTGAGTCCCTAAATGTGCTATCTCTTGTGCAAAGTCAAAACCATAATTAGGAAATAACCAAGTTAAAGAATCCAATAGAGACACTCTAGACGACTTGATTTCACGGCGTCGAGAAAGACTCACCCATTCGGCTACATCCAAGGGGTTAGCATAAATGCTAAGGGCTTCCAAAACACTGGTTTTACCGCTATTGTTTGTGCCAACCAACAGGTTGAACCGCCCAAGGTCATTCAACTCACAACCACGAATACCTCGAAAACAATCAACCCTTAGTTGATTTAAGGCCAGACTCATAACACAATACTCATTTCTGAAAAATCAAGCGCTCTTGATTGCTGAGTGTTACGCATCCGAGTCGGTTCAGAGCAATATTCTGTCATGTGTTTGTCTCCTGTGATGAGGATTGTAGCAAACTTTCACGCTCTTGAATCAAGAACTGACGCAGTTCCTCGGTACTGGGCAACCGTACCTGATACTGCGAGACAAAGAGCTGATTGTCCAAACCAGCGGTAGCAAACTCCACATGCTCTTGATCTTGAGCGGTACAGAGCAATATGCCGACAGGGGGATTGTCATCCGGGCTCATCTCGTGTTTACGATAATAATTCAGATAAAAATTGAGTTGCCCCGCATCCTGATGGTGGAACTTACGGTTCTTTAACTCAATCAGCACATGGCATTTGAGTAGGCGATGGTAAAAGACCAGATCTACATAATAATGCTCATTATCAACCGTAATACGCTTTTGACGGGCCTCAAAACAAAAACCGCGTCCCAATTCCAGTAAGAACTTTTCCAAATGGGTAATGAGGGCTTTTTCGAGATCTTGTTCTTGATACAGCCCCTGCTCTGGCAGATCTAAAAACTCAAAGATATAGGGACTGCGAATAATATCTTCTGATCGCAGGGTCTGGGCCTGGTTTTGGGTCAATTGAATGAGCTGGGCCTTATCTTTGGACAGACCTGTCCGCTCATAGAGCAATGAGCCGATCTGGCGTTTAAGTTCGCGTACGCTCCAGTTGCCTTTGATGCACTCTATTTCGTAAAATAAACGCTTCTGGGGCTCATCGATACGAACCAGTTCAATAAAGTGACTATAAGTCAGTTGTTTTAACAGCTCCGTAATGGGCAACCCTTCGATCGCAAGCTTCATCACAGGTGGAAACGCTATTAAATGTTCTGTTTTGTCTGATTTCCTAGCTATCAGCACTTGTTTCAATTCGACAGACAGTGTCTGTTGAATCTGGGGATAATGTAAATAAAGCTGGCGACATAATCTTAAATTGGTTGCGGACAGTCCCTTAAGCCCATTGCGCTTCAGGGATTTAACACTCTCTTCAACCAGTCTTTCTCCGTATTCTGCCCGGTCTTCACCGGATTGCTCGAACTCCACCAGATAATAACCAAACAGCCAGTTACGGAGGATCAAAGAGGTGTCTACCGTTTTACGGACCTGGTGTTGCAAGGCTTGATGGGCCTTGGTCATCGCCTGGATGAGGTGTTCAAATTTCATGGTTTCCACCTGAGGACAAAGGGTTCTGTTCGTTGGCGCTGGCTGGTACCATCAACAGATTTGCGAGGGCATCTTGAGGATTTTTTATCTTTTAATATTATAAGCACATGTCGTAACTGTTGTACCTCTGGCTGTTCGGTTCAAGCTATCTGGACACGTCACTGCTTGGTCGTAAGAATTGGGGTATATTAAAGGCATTCGTGCTTCAAGGAGGGATTATGGCGGAGATTCATCCCCCGGAAATTCCGGCTTTGCTGCTGGATCGCTATCAGCCAGAAGAATTGCTCCAGCAGCGCGAGCACACCCACACCTGGCGCGGGACAGATCTACAGACCCAGGCTCCTGTCACGATCAAAATCCTTGATTTGCAAGCCGCTGTCGATTGGCAGGCTTACCAGCTGTTTGAGCGCGAAGCCAGCGCCTTACAAGCATTGGATCATCCCCGTATTCCACCATTACTGGCCTTTCAGGCCGAACCAGAACGGCAGCAGGTGGTGCTGGTACAGGGGTTTATCGCGGGGAACAGTTTGCGGGCACGCATGCAACAGGGCTGGCGTTTGAATGAAACCCAGATCCGGCAACTGGCAACCCAGGTATTGGAAATTTTGCAGGTCTTGCATCAGGCCGATCCCCCCCTGATTCACCGCGACATCAAACCAGAAAACCTGATTCTGGACACCCAAAACCAAGCCTACCTGATCGATTTTGGGGCCGTCCGGGCCACTGATACCTCCACTTACACGGTAGCCGGATCTTTTGGGTATATGGCTCCGGAACAATTGCAGGGGCAAGCAGTGCCCGTTTCTGATCTGTATAGCCTGGGCATGACCCTGATCGAACTGATCTCAGGCATACCGCTGGCACAGCTACCCCGCCAAGGCCTGTATGTCAATTTTCACGAGTACCTCACAGTTTCGGAGGGTTTAAAACGGTGGCTCGATCATCTGGTCGCCCCCTATCCCGTTCAGCGTTTCCCTTCGGCATCAGAAGCCATCAAGGCTTTGGCTGCTCCCGAATACGTACCCGCCTTAAAACACCGGGAAACCCTCAGTGCCAGCCACGGCAAACAGCAACTGACGCCCTTTATCTGGCTGCAAAGTAGCCCTGAGCAAGTGCAAATCGAATGGATCGGCCAGCAGCTCAGTCTACCCTCTGCGCTCTTTTATTTGGCCACCGCCTTAGGGATCTTTGCCCTGTGTTTTCTGCCCTTGACCCTGGTCATCATTGATGATCTGTATTTCTCGATTTTCCCTGCTTGGTCACAGCTACAAACCCTAGGGGCCTTTACGCTTATCACAGCGGTGATTATTCCGCTCACGACCTGGCTGTTCAGACACAATATTGGACGTTCTGCCGCCACTCATCTCCTGTCTCTTACGAACGAAGGTTTAACGCACGCGTTTACCCCCAGTCGTGGTCTGCGCAAGAAAAAGGTCCTGACGCGCCAATTCCCCCTGAAAAACATCCAGCGAATCCGCTTGCTCCCCTTCCACGTGGACATTCACCTTACCGGTTGGCGACCCCGCTACCGCTTTACCTTGCTCGTCCCCTTTGCTAAAAGCATCCGTACCCAGATTGCCCACAGCCTGCAACAGCGGGGGATTCAGACCGATGTCTGAGCTTTTACAAGAGCGTTACCTGCTTCAGCGCTGCCTGCATGAGCGGGCGGGCCATGCCACCTGGAGCGCCCTAGACCAGCACAACGGCCAGCCTGTGATTGTCAAAAGCCTGAACCTCAGTCAGATTCCCGACTGGAAAGCCCTGGAAGCCTTTGAGCGAGAAGTGCAGGTGCTGGCCCAGTTGGATCACCCTCATATTCCCCGCCTGCTGGAACACTTTCGCACC
>DLGM01000487.1 GCA_002482705.1 Cyanobacteria bacterium UBA7694 | reverse complement strand
CTCATATTCTCCTCCGATTCAAACCCATCAATGAGACCCATTTTAGCAGGGGTATCACCTGCGAGTGTTATGATACAGGGTATGACTCCCCATTATCGCAATCGCGCCTTGGCGTTTTTAATCCTGATGATCCCCACCGGGCTGTGGGTTACCTTTAATCTTGAACGACCCAGCCCATGGGTGCGGACTATTGCTGTTCAAGCCGCTGTTCACCAGGTTGAAGTCGTACCCCAGGATGGTGACACGCCGCCCCGTTATCGGATTAAAATTCTTTTGCCTTCCGGGGACGCCGATCAGCGGGTAGTACCAGGCCCGGCACCCGTGGTGGGAGGTAAAGTGCCCCTCCAAGAACACCATTATGAAAATGGCAAAGTGCGTTACACCTTTGACCATGACGAATGGCAGGCCCGTGGCCCGCTCCGGTAGGGGCGTATGGTATGATCTCCCTCAGAAGGAGAGGTTTTTATGTCAGACATTACCCCCATTTCTACCGACGCTCACGGTGTCGCTTCGTTTATCAAACAGGAAGTCACTGAGCGCCTTGTCCCCGAACCGGGGGCTCCCGCCCTGATTGATAGCAATGGCGACTGCCGCATCGACGCCACCGACACCGTGCGCCTGTCCAAGCCCCTGCGCAAGTTGGCCGAAAAGCGCACCACTCTGCTCAAAAAGAGCGTCAAAACCCCCCAAGAACTCGAAGCTCAGGACACTGTCGCTCAACAAAAGCTTCAGCGAGGCGAAAACCCTCGCCTCGCCAACACCCTCGGCAACAGCCCCCAAATCCAGGCTATCCATACGGAAAGATAATCGCTGCCCGCGAAGGGGTAGCCCCGTACGGGCGGATTCTGCCCCTCTCTCAACTAGCGGATGGTGTCCCCATAAACACCCCAATCGCTACCCGCACATCCTCGGCAATCCGCACCGCCTGCCCAATATAAGCACTCGGCTCACTGACAGGCAAAGTGACATCCAGATCCGCGCACAGTTGCTGGTAAGAGGTGGGTGTTAAGCGATGCCCCTGCGTGGCCTTGCGGATCTGCTCATAGGGAATTTCGCGGTTATTTAAGCGCAAAGCGTGTTGCAAGGCCTCGGCCAGCACTTCCCAGTGGGCATCCAAGTCGGCGGCAACCGTCTCGCGATTGCAGGCCAATTGCCCCAAGCCCCGGGTCAAGCTCTGCCAACCAATCAGCGTATATCCCCAGGCACTGCCCATATTGCGCAGCACCGTACTGTCCGACAGATCCCGCTGTAACCGCGACTTGCAGAGCTTGTCGCTTAAAAACACCAGCAGCGCATTGGCCAGCTCTAGGTTGCCTTCAGCATTTTCAAACTGTACCGGATTAATCTTATGGGGCATGGTTGAAGACCCCACTTCCCCGGCATTGCGCAGGCGCAGCTGGAAATAACCCAGCGAAATATATTGCCACAGATCGCGGGCCGCATCAATCAGGACTGTATTGGCGCGACGCAAGGCATCAAACAGGTGGGCATAACGCTCACGCACCACAATTTGGGTTGTGACCGGCTCAAAGTGAAGCCCTAAGCCCTCAATCAGAGTGCGGGAAAAGGCCGCCCAATCGACTTCTGGGAAAAAGGTGTGGTGGACGTGCCAATTGCCGGTGGCACCGTTGAGTTTGCCCGGTGCCTTGAGGGTTTCGAGGTGGCGCAGTTCTTCGAGCAGCCGGTGGGCAAACACCGCCAGCTCTTTGCCCACCGTGGTCGGTGAGGCGGGTTGCCCGTGGGTGCGGGCCAACATGGGCACTGCGGCAGTATCTGCAATCAAGGTGTCAAAGGCTTTGAGCAGTGTACGGGCGGTTGGCAACATCACTTGAGACAGGGCCTCTGTGAGCATACAGCCATAGGCCAGGTTATTGGCATCTTCCGAGGTCATGCCCCAATGGACCCAGACCTTGAGATGTGCGAGCCCCTGCGCATCGAGCTGTTCGCCAATGGCATATTCAATGGCTTTGACATCGTGGCGGGTGGTTGCTTCAATGGCCTTGACGCGTTCAATCAGGTGCGGGGTGGCTTCTAGGGCGTCCAGTCGCGCTCCCAGGTCGGCAGGAATATCGGCGCCAATGGCCTGTAGCAACTGCTCAAGGTAAACCCGCTCCACGTGGATACGGGCGCGAATAAACGCGGCTTCGGAAAAATGGGCGGCCAAAGAGCGGGTTTGATCGGCATAACGGCCATCAAGGGGCGAAAGGGCAAAGACTGGATCCATTTAAATTTGTCCAATCATTTTGTGGGTTTGGGGAATCACGCGCACCTGTTTGAGTTCGCGTTTGGCCATGGTTTGCCAGTGCAGCACCTGTTCCGGGGTCGGTGGATTGCGCACAATGCCATAGGGTGTGACCGGTTGCAGAATCATCGGAATGGAGGCATCCACTTCTTTAATCAGTTCAATGGCTGTGGCTATTTCGGCATCCGTGGTGCTTTGNNGCGATCACCAGCTTGGTAAAGACCTCCTTGCGGGCGGCAATGGCCAGAAACTGGCGGTGTTCGTCCCAGTAAGGTTGCAGCAAGGTCGCACTGGGG
Source organism: Cyanobacteria bacterium UBA7694 (assembly GCA_002482705.1). Classification (GTDB taxonomy): domain Bacteria; phylum Cyanobacteriota; class Sericytochromatia; order UBA7694; family UBA7694; genus UBA7694. Next base: position 2,605 of record DLGM01000487.1, on the reverse strand, counting down.
ATTTTAATATCCATGCCGATTTGATCGAGCTGATCGACGACCTGGGCCAAGTTGGCGTGTAAAATGCCGTCGGTTTCGAGGTACATTTTGAAGCGGTCTTTGAGCAGTGGGATCAGCTCAAGCAGGGTTTTGACGTGTTGCAGGGGTTCGCCGCCAGTCAGGGAAATGCTGTCGTGCAGCCCGGCAAAAGCTTCAAGGCCATCGACCAGTTCAAGGACTTGGGACAGCGTGAGGGGGTTGTCAAAGCTGCGGAAATCGCGTTGGCCGGGAGTCATTTCGACCCGGCACTGGCGCAGCTTGGTATGGGTGGCGGGGGTGTCACAAAAAGCACAGGCGATATGGCAGCCCAAAAAACGAATAAAAATTTGGCGCGTGCCCACGTTCATGCCTTCGCCCTGGATGGCGGAAAACATTTCGACCAGCCAGGCCTTGGCGGTGCGAGTCGTGGCAGGTGGGGCTTCAATCAGGGTCGGCATACAGGCCTCCAACGAATCTGTTCCTATTTTAGCCTGTTCGCCATGGGTGCGCCTAGCAGACGCATGAGGGTTACAATCGCCAGTCATTGCCTTACAATAAGGGTATGCAATCGTTTCAGGAGCGAGCCCCGTGTTTGACCCCATTCATATCAATGTTCCCGGTATGCTGCATTTACAGGCCACCATCCACCGCCCCACCGAGGCCGAGATTGATACCCACGGCATCTTGACCTTTGCTTTGAGTAAATCTGTGCGCCAAGCGCTTGGTTTTTTGCCCTTTGGGATGGGGAAACAGTTGGGTGACAATTTGGTGCAGCGCAAGCTTGAGGGCAATTGTTACTCCTTTTCTGTCGGGGGATTTACGCGTGTAGAAACCACCGTTAGCAACGCCGGTTTGATGGAGCTTTCGGCCTCGTTTCATTCGCCATTTGCTCAACCTGTGGCCCATGGGGAAGTAGAGCGGGTATTTGGGCAATTCAGCCGGGAAATGACCCGGCAAGGTATCCAACCCGCCCCTCACAGCCCGATTGACAATTTTATTCGCGATTTTAAACGCAGCAACCGGGGACACCTCGATTTCCGTGCCCTGTTTATGCGCAAACGCTTGGCAATCGCGGGTGTTCCCCCGCATCCTATCGACGACTTTGAAATCCAATCGGTCCAGATGCAGCAAGATACACAGGGCGATTTGAACGTCCATTTTCGTGCCAAAGGACGCTTATCAGGCGTTTAAAGCAAAAAATATTGGGATCAGTAGTTCAGTTTTTGCCAGTGTGGGTGCATAATCAATTAGGACTTTTTGATTCTTTGAGGTATCAGCGCACAATGGCTTTCCGCGTACTCAACACGTCGCCCCAGGTTATTTCTGCCGCTCCCCGTCCCCAACCCGTGAATAGTGCTGCCGCAGTGCAACCTGCTGCTGCCGCTCCGGCTGTGGGTCCCACTCCGAAAGAACCGAAGGATCGCCTTCAAAATGCCTCTGGAGCATCCCCCTCCGCTTTGGGCAAGGTATCCCTCAACAATAGCTGTGAGATGCCCCGCCGCAATGTCTACATTAACGGCATTCTCACCCCCCAGAACAGCGCTGAAAAAGCCACCACCAAGCTGATGGAAAAAACGGGAGAGTGGATTGACCTGCTCTATAACCCCACCGAGGGCATTATTGATGACGCCGCTGAAGCGATCCAAAATCTTTCCAGCGTTGACAATGCCGTTACCAACGAAATCACCGACAACCTGTGTGACACCCTCAACCAAGAACAGCCTTTGCGCATTTTCTGCCACAGCCAGGGGTCGGCGATTGCCTCTCATGCCTTACGCAAGGTTGAAAAACAGTGGGCTTCTGAAGGGGTTCCGCCCAAAGATATTGAAGCCCGGATGAAAAATATTGAAGTGGTCAGCTTTGGTGGTTTTGCCACTGAAACCTCTTTTCCCAAAGGGGTGCAGGTCAAGCTGTTCCGCAACGAAAAAGACTTTATTCCCAAATTCGCTCAGAGCCTACAAGCCGTAGGCAAAGCCTTTAAAAGCAACGAAGCCGACATGCTTTCCAGCATTTTGAATGTGGGCAAAACCGTCAAAGACTTTGTCGCGATCAATGCCAAGCAGGCGGTAGATCATACCGTCGGCCGCCTCACCACAGCCACCAAAGGAGACGTGATCGGCTCGATCAAGTCGGCGGTTGAAAGTGACCATGCCGTAGACGTGGATGACGAATATACCCGTACCCGCATTACCTCGGGTTATTTTGACCTCTATGAAGAACAGTATGTCACTTAACTGACAGTCTCATTCCCCAAGGCCCGCCATGAATGAGCGGGCCTTTCGCTTTGAAGAGGAGCCCCATCATGATTCGTCCCGCTACACCCGAAGACATTCCTGCCATACAATCCCTTTACCGCTTCCTGGATCAACACCATGTCTCTTTATACCCCGAGGTCTTTCAGCCGCTGGAAACAGATGCCCGCCCGGATAGCCTCATTCAAGGCTGGATCGATAACCCAGAAGCCACCTATCTGGTGGTGGAAATCGCAGAAGAGGTGGTTGGGTTTCTCAATGTCCGCAAGATGAACAGCCCTGCTCTGCCGATTTTCCAACCCCGCTCTTGGGCCCATGTGGAAAATGCCGTTGTC
>DLGM01000056.1 GCA_002482705.1 Cyanobacteria bacterium UBA7694 | reverse complement strand
GTTGGCGGAAGTGGTCACGCAAATGGTGCCGCGTACGGGTAAAATTCATCCCGCCACAAAAATTTTCCAGGCTCTGCGTATGGCCGTCAACCGCGAAATGGAAGCCTTAGAATTGGTATTGCCCGCAGCGCTCAATCAATTGCGCTCCGGCGGCCGTTTGGCGGTGATTGCTTTTCACTCCCTAGAAGATCGCCAAGTCAAGCAGTTTTTCCGGGCCGCAGCCACCGACTGTGTCTGTCCTCCTCGTCAGCCGATCTGTACCTGTGATCACCGGGCGATTGGCCGTTTGGTGCGTACCAAGGCCACTCAACCCAGCGAACAGGAGCTGGCGGAAAATCCCAGCTCGCGCAGTGCCCGCTTGCGCGTGTTTGAAAAGAAATAACCGTGTTACACTAGAAAACGAGAAGAGAGAGGTCTGACCATGGCTTTGACAACTGCCCCCACCCCCCTGCGCACGCCCCCCAGTGTGCGTTCTTCCGCCGGAGTATCTCCTGCGGCTCCCTCTGCCCTGCGCCCGGCTGTTGCCGCCGCTCGTTTTCTGCCCCGTCCCGGCAGCGGTCCCCGTAAACTAGGCAAGCTGCAGATCGCCACCTTGGCCTTGGGCGGTATTGCCCTGGGCCTGTATTTTCACACAGTTCAGGTCGAAAATCAGGCCAATGCCAAACAGATGCAAATTATCACCCTCAAAGAGGGCAATGATCACCTGACGGCTGCGCTGGCTGAACTCAAAACCCTGCCTTCGGTGGAAGTCAAGGCAACGGCGATGGGAATGGCTCCCGTTGAGCGTTATCACTATGTCAGCATGGATGCAGAAGCCTTTGAAAAGCCGGGTACCAGCTATAAAGTGATTATCCCGGTCACCCGCAATACCACCCCCTCCCCGCTGGGTTTCTAAGCCACTTTTTATGCCCACGTCCGTGACCCCCAACGCCGCTATGGAACAGCGTATTCGCCTGTTTTATTTTGCGGTGATGGTGGGTTTTATGATTGTGGCCGGTCGCTGCGCCTATTTACAATTTTACGAAAACACCAAGCTCAAAGACATTGCCGCTCGGCAGCAGAAAAAAATTGTCAGTATTGCCGGTAAACGGGGCACGATTACCGATCGCAATGGCCATAAGCTGGCTTTAGATGTGCGGGCCTATTCCATTTATGTCGACCCTGAATACGTCGAGGGTTCCCCCCAGGAAATGGCAACCCAGTTGTCCCCCGTTTTGGCTATTCCAGCCGACAAGCTTGAACCCTTACTGGCAGGCAAAAGCTGGCGTTATCTCAAGCGCAAAGTCGATGAAGCGGTCATGAAACAGGTCAAAGACCTGAAGCTCAAAGGGATTGGCATTATCACCGAAAATAGGCGGGTGTATCCCCATGATCGTCTGGGTGCTTCATTGATTGGTTTTACCAATATCGACAACCAAGGCCTTGAAGGCATTGAAAAATCGTTTGACGCCTATTTGCAGGGTGGTACTGAAAAGGTCAGCATTCTGACCGATGCCCATGGCAATGAACTGCTGCGCACAGACGGGGATTTGCCCTTCCTGACCGAAAAGTCGAAGTCGAACAAGGTTGTTTTGACCATCGATGAAAATGTGCAATATCTGGCTGAGCGCGAATTACAAAAGGGCATGGATGCCACCAAAGCTGATCGGGGCGTGGCCATTGTCATGGGCCTTGAAAATGGCGACCTATTGGCTTTGGCTACCAACCCGGTGGCCAACCCCAATGAAATTGCCACTGCTGGTTGGAGCCCGCACATTAAAAACTGGGCGGTGACCGACTTTTATGAGCCCGGTTCGACCATGAAAATTTTTACGATTGCAGCCGCTTTAGATGCGGGTAAAACCAGCCCGGATGAAGTGATTGCCTGCCCAACCTTAATTCACGTGGATCGCTGGCCGGTGCATGATCACCACCAGCCTCCAGGGCGGGTGCGCAACCTGCGTCCGATTGAAATCTTGGAAGTGTCGAGCAATACCGGTTCAAGTATTCTCGGTCGTCGCATGTCAGCGGAACAACACCGCAATATTTTGCAGCGCTTTGGGTTTGGCACCGCCACCCATTCCGGCCTCAATGGGGAAGTGGGCGGCATTTTACCCAAGCTGCCTTGGGCCGCTTCACGCCAATCGACGGTTTCTTTTGGGCAGGGCATTGCCGTGACCCCGTTACAAATTGTCACGGCGGCTTCGGCCATGGTCAATCGCGGTATTCGCGTGGAGCCGCGTATTATTGACCAAATTGTTTCACCCGACGGCAAGGTGATCAAAGCTTTCCCGCCGATTAAAAGCCGTACCCTGTCTGAAAGCTCCGCCAATGCCATGCTGGGCATGATGCAGCAGGTGGTCGAAAGCCCTAAGGGAACAGCCCATTCAGCCAAAATTCCCGGTTATGTGATGGGCGGTAAAACCGGCACCGCTGATAAGGTCGTCAATGGCCGTTACAACGGCGATGTCATGTCTTCGTTTGTAGGTGTTTTGCCCGCTGACAATCCCAAATTTGTGATCTTTGTGCTCTTTGATGCTCCGAAAACCGCCCACTATGCCAGTATGACCGCTGTGCCCGTGTATAAAGAGATTGCCCGTAACCTGATCACCTATTATGGCTTACAGCCCAGTCGCCCAGACGAACTCAAGGATTATGCCTTGGCCCCGGCTGCTTCGATCTCTTTGCCCAGCCAACTTCCCAGCCCCGTCAACCCATAGCCCCCAGCGTTACGGGTGGGTGCGCTATAATGCCATCTATTAACCTGTGGGAGCTGTGTATGTCACCTTTAAATCTTGTTGTTGCCTGTACCTTTGGGCTCGAATCATTGGTGGCAGAAGAGCTCCGGGAACTGGGTTATGATGATCTGCGCGTCGAAAATGGCCGCGTCTGTTTTAGCGGCGATATGCGCGACATTGCCACCTGCAATTTGTGGCTGCGTACGGCGGATCGAATCGGGATCATTATGGGCGAATTTGAAGCCCGCACCTTTGATGACCTCTTTGATGGCACCGCTGCCATTGCCTGGGAAGAACTGATGCCCCGCGATGCCTTTATGCATGTCAATGGCCGTTCACAGAAATCGCAGTTGACGAGTGTGCCTGCCTGTCAGTCAATTGTAAAAAAAGCGGTGGTCAGTGCCATGCAGCGCCGTTATCCCAACCAAACCCTGCCGGAGACAGGGGCCCACTACCGCATTGAAATTTCCCTACTCAAAGACAAAGCCACGCTGACGCTGGATACCACTGGTCCCAGTTTGCACAAGCGCGGTTACCGCGAAGAAGCTGGGGAAGCCCCTCTCAAAGAGACCATGGCCGCTGCGTTGGTCATGCTCAGCCGCTGGGATGCCTCACGGGTGCTGGCAGACCCTTGCTGCGGTTCGGGTACCATCCTGATCGAAGCGGCCACCCTGGCCTGTAATATGGCTCCCGGTCGCAAGCGCAAGTTCAGTGCTGAAGGCTGGGAATGGATTCCCCGCGAAATCTGGTCTACCGCCCGGGCTCAGGCGCGGCAACAGGTGCAACCCCAAGAATTCCGCCTGCTCGGTTCGGATATTGATGCCCGCGTGCTGGCCAAGGCACGGGAAAATGCCGTCAATGCGGGCGTTGAAGATCTGATCAGCTTCCAGGTACTGCCTGCTGACCAGTTCCGCTCGCGCAAGCGTTATGGCTGTCTGATTACCAACCCCCCCTACGGTGAGCGTTTAGGGGAACTGGAAGCTGCGGAAACTCTGTACCACGAGTTGGGAATGGTCTACCGCGAGCTGCCCGATTGGTCGGCCTATATCTTGAGCCCGCACCGGGAACTCGAAAAACTGATGGACCGCCGCGCTGACAAAAAGCGCAAGCTCTTTAATGGCCGTATTGAGTGTCACTACAATATGTTTTTTGGCCCCCGCCCGCCGCGGGAGCCTCGTCCTGAGGGCGAAGCCGCTGATTCTTAGCGATTGACGGCGCTCAGCAGCCCGGACAATGCATTTTGTTGCTTTTGCAAGCGTGAGAGCGACACTTCCATATCCGAGAAGCGTTTTTCGAGCAGTGCTTGCCGGGCTTCAAGGCGATCATTGAGCGAACTAATGCGCTGGTCGAT
>DLGM01000226.1:12709-12881 GCA_002482705.1 Cyanobacteria bacterium UBA7694 | reverse complement strand
GGGTTTGTGCCATTTTTTGTATTGCTTTATGCCGAAGGCTTGCATGACTTTAGCGCGTTCAGCAGCGTTCAACTCACCAGCGCTGCGTTTGCCTGTCAGATTTTCCAATGTGGCGCGATAAATGTCTTCATCCAGCCCCAACCGGCTTTTAGCTGCATGTATGAGTCCAAGC
>DLGM01000226.1:1288-12613 GCA_002482705.1 Cyanobacteria bacterium UBA7694 | reverse complement strand
CATCAGGCTTTTTTTCATCTCACGCATCATATTTTCAAGCTGCGTGGTGGGTTTTGGCATGTTCGGCCAAGCTGATTTGAGGCCAGCAGCATAACCATCGGTATAACCGCGTTGAAAACCGCGCTTGTAATTCCGTCTGTATTTGCGTTTACTCATGATTCTCTCCTTGCTTGTAATTCCGTTGTTGTTTAGCTCTGAGTTGGCGCAGTTTGGCAATCTCGGCGTCAGCGATGAAATTGCGCTGGCGGGCCTGTGGCCACGGCTGAGGNNAGAGATGGTTCTGCCTATACAGGGTATGAGGTGGACTGTATGCCCTGTATACGAAAATTCAGTCACCCGTACATGCCCATTAATTGGGATACGGGCTTTGCCCGATTTTGCCCAGGTGATGGCCGCGCCGCAACGCTGGCACAGTGCCCAGTTGCTGGGGCATGTGCAGCGGGTGGGTTCAGGACACTGGCAGAATGGGTTTTGCATTTGCTCAGTCCTCACCTGTTTCAGAATCGTAAAGCCGGAACATAAGGAAATGCCGAAGTTCACGGACTTCATCTTCAAGCGACATTTGACGGTCAATCAGTTTGTCAACGCTATGCTTCTTGGCTTTTTTCTCAAGCGCTGGCATTAAAGCCTCAAGGTCTGCCATCTGCTGTAATTTTTGCTTTGCAGAACCATCGCCAAATTGAATGTCAAGCCGCTTTAATTTCAGGTGATGCAATTCGGTGTGGGGGGGATTATCAAGCTCTCGCTCGATGCTTGCAATCTCACGCTGCCGCGCAACGATGGCGGATTCAATGACTCGTACAACAACGGGTTTGGTATTTTTCTTTGCCATTACGTTACACCCCCAAATCCTTGATGGCTGCTTCGACATGCTTTAATTCGGGCACAGAGCCAGCCGCAAACATGCTTGCAGACTGAAGCACTTTTGCAACCAGGCGCAATGCACCAGACTTTTTTGCCACTTCTCGTAGCAGGGTATGAATTTTGGCGTCACTGATACCTTGGGCTGCAACCAGGTCATCAACATCGGCAGGGAGAGGACGGCGCAGAGGCAAATACTTACCGATCCTGCTGTGCAAACGATCGAGGTAGGCAGCGCGGTTGCCGCTCATGCGACTGTACACGCTCTCATTCCCACACAAAACCACGCCAATTTTAGTTGCGTCATAGATCGTTCGGATGGTGTCTAGCGCATTGATATTGAGCGATTGGGCGTCATCAATGAGCAAGACCCCGTTTGTGCCAGTCATTTTGCGGATAATTTCTCGTTGCAAACGAGATGACCCAAACGGCATTTGCTTAAAGCCCATCGCAAGAGCGATTTCTTCAAGTATGGCAGGAGTTGTAGATGTGGCAGGAGAAGCGGTGACAAGCCATACGTTGTTGAATGACCGTTGGTATTCAAGCAAGGTTTCGGTTTTGCCAACTCCTGCACCCCCATAGATCAACGTAATGTCACGATGGTTTTGAGCAAAGCCAATCCCAGCCATAATACGTTCTGATGTGATTGTCATAACAAAGCCGGGCGCAGGGGGAAGTTGGTTACGTGCGGCGTGGGCCTGGGCTTGTTGCTCAAGCCACTTTTCGAGCTTTTCATACTGTGATGCAGGATCTGCACCATACGAGCCGTTTAGCAACTGTGTCAGGGTGGCGGGAGCAATGCCGATTTCCTTGGCTGCAGCAGCCTGGGTCTTCTTACTGCGTGTCAATTCAGCGCGGAAACGATCTAAAAGATGCTCTTGTGACATATAATAACCTCAGTATTTTAGATTTAAGCCCCTTCATTGGGGCTATTTTTATGCAGCGGTACGGCGAGAGCGACGGGGCAAAAACCAGGGGATATCGACCTTCTTAATGCCCGTTTGAATAAGCTTTACAGGGCATTTACGAGCACGACGGGCAACACGCTGGGCAGTTTCATGACCCCAGCCATAGCCGAGCAGGATACCCCAGCAAAAGCAGAGTAGAGCCACGAAAAATACGTTGATTGCGAGATAATTGCTCATTTAGCACCCCATCCTTTGAGCGCGGGGCTTGAGAGCATCACAACTTACACAATCAGGCTTGCCATCCAATTTAACAACCCATTTTCGTGTACGACCGACGCCGTCGGTTAAGTCGTAAACATGGGAGATTACAGTAGCAATTTCAACGCTGTTAGGATCATCAATAATCGGGAAGTACAGGACTCTGAGCGTAGGGCAAATCCAGCGGTGTTTTTTTGGTGTTCTCATTTAAATCTCCTCCCGCGATAATAGTGGCCGTCCGGCTTTCAAACCATTCAAGAGGCGTTCGGACAGTAATTCAGCAGTTTCCAATTCATCCTCCAACCACACAAGCAACTCTCCTTGAATATTTCCAAACGACGCACAACGAGCACAGCCCGCAAAACCAGACAAAGCGTAAAAGATGACTGGGTTTTCTAGGTCAATCAGAGCCATCGCAACACCACTGAATCCATCATCAATTAAGCTACGGCTCATAATCAGATAATCGCCCACACGGTCTACAAGTGATCCGCGCTCCTCACGTGTAAACTCGATAGCAATGGAGCCAGAAGCTTTAGAAATTGACCAGCCGCGTTGGTTTGCATGAATAGAGAAGGGGTCACTTTCAAGGTCAACGTAGCTGAAACGACTGTAAAACTCATGACCGAGCCAACCGACAGTAAAATACTCACCGCTGGCTATAGCGCGCACAGGATTGCTGCAATCAGCAGCTTTCACAACTTTAATTCTAGACATTTCCCAAAGCCTCCGCTACAGATGGTTCCAATAGGGCTGCATGTTGGGCAGCCTGCTGCTTGCGAATCAGCCATCCATGGACAGCTTGCAGCAGTTGCAATGCGGTTTCATCATTCAGCGCAATAGATGCAAACGAGAGCGTATCTAAAAAAGTGTTTTGCTGGACATTCAGATACAGTGCGCTATCGTCCGGTTCAGCGCGTAGATCAATCAACGAACGAGAGTCACTGGGGCTCTCAATAACAGCGACTGGGAGCAGGTCATTGACGAGTTCCAAGGCGGTAACAATATTCATTTCATTTTCCTTTCTAATCTTCATCAGTTCGGCGCGGTAACAAATGCAGTAAATTCAGCGAATATCTTTCGTCTGGCTGCAACCCTCCTCTCTCGTCTTCATAACCGCCATTTGCCACGGCACGGCCTGTCACAATTCCGTTTTCGGCATGGCGATCAAGCCCGAAGTTCGGGCGAATGATACCCGGTTCGGGAATGACTGCATCAGCGTGGGATGGGTAATAACCGGCAATGTCATCCATGCGACTAAGCGATTTCGCAGCTTTCTTGCTGCTTTTGATGAAGCGGCCTTTTTCTTTCATGTATTCGCGGCTTTGGGTTGTACTGGTAATCACCGGCACNNGGGCAGTCGCAATAAAGCGACCGTCCAAGGCATAGACAGACACATCATTGACAAGGTTTTCGGGGTCATAATAGACCACGACTTTTTCACCTTTAACGTTTACCAGGGCTTCATCCCAGTAGCGATGCTTGCCCCAAGGCCCCGAAGCTGCTTTTAAGGCTATTTCGCCTGTGCTCGTGTCGCACTTTGTCACTTCAGGCATCAGCAGCAACAGGCTACGCTGGGCATCACTGAGCTTGCGCACCTCGGCTTTGCTGTAGCTCTCTTCAAAGGCCTGATCATAACTGAGCACACCCCGGCAGATGCCATCTTTGCGACCCGGACGGGCGTTAAAGCGGGCAACTTCTTCAGCAACGACTTGCTGTAACTCGTCAAAGTCGATAGCGGTTTTACCGGAAAAGCCCCGGCCTTTGAATTTGGGATGAGTTGCAATCATGTCGTGCAAGCCACCTTTGCCGAAAGCCCGTTCAATCCGCTTGGCACCAGGGTTCCCCATTTCTTTGTCGGGGTTGGTGAACTGGGGCTCAATGCCGAGCATTGGCAACAGACCCTCTGGATCGTCGGGGCGGTTGTGGAAACGGTGACGATTTTTAGCACGGCCTGTCATAGCCTTGTTTGCCGCCACTTTGGTATTATCGATAATAGCCAAGCGAGGGGCACAAACAGCGGTCAGGTCGTAGGTGGATAGGCGGAATACGTCTGTGTTCTCAGTCTTGGCGAGACGATAGGCCAAGACCTTGCCAGAATACACGTCTTGCCAGTACCAGCCCGTGACCGTGTTTAGGATTTCACCATCGGGCATTCTCACCCACAGCTTATCGAGCTTGAGGCCATCACCATTGACGATTTCGCCAGCCGTCAACATAGAGCGGTCACGGCGTTGAGATGGGTATAGTTCGGCCAAAGCCCGTGCCCCTTCGCGCATATAAACACGTTGGGCTAAGGGCAGCTCGTCAAGACGGCGCTTAAATGTGGCAATACTTGGAAGCTTTCCCCAGCCGTTTGCACAGGCCGTTTCACAGGTGCGGCGGTAGGCTTCCGTCAGCGATGGTTGGCGACGGTCCAGATAATAGCTGGTGAACCAGTCCCAGGCGCTGGGGTGAATTTCTTTTACAGCAGTGCAGCCGACGTAACCAGGTATCAGGAGGGCTGGCCAGTCACTTGTCGGGTAATTGGAAATCAAGCCATGGCCGTTACCTTTGTACCACCACCGCTCTAGGGTGCTGACAGCCTCGCCGTTATGCACGGCAACAGCCGCGAGGGCTTTGCGGGCAGAGAGCTTCGGATCTCTGTTGAGCAGGGCGAGCACTTGCATGAGCAATCCAGCTCGGTGTGAACCCTCGTCGCGCAACTTCTGAGTGCGACTGTTGGCCCACTCCCACAGATCGTCGGAGTTTTGCTGAGTCCATTCAGCTCCGGCAGCGGGAGCTTTAGGGAGATTTTCTTGGGCGGTGTCGGCAACGGGTTGGGGCTCAGCAATGGCAGGTAATGCCCCGGTAGATGCGAGATATAGGGTTACTTTGACCTGAATATCGGAAGGAAGATCAGCAATCGTATAAAAGCGCTTACGTCCACCACGTACAGGGGTTTCTGTATAAGGCCAATTCTCGCTTTGAGCTTTCCACTTCGCTCCTCTAATGGTGATACCCAGGGCTGATGAAATGGTTCCCGCATCTATAAACTGAGAGTTAACCATTATGCATCCCCGTCTTTTAAGCCGAGAAGAACGGCAACTCTATGAGATTCGCCATAATTGCCTTTTTTCTCGCCTCTCAGAACACCGTAAACAATACGATCACTTACTTCATGTTCGCGAGCCCATTGGCGAACTGTAATTCCCTTTCGCCGAAACTCCACTATTACCTGTTCACGAGTCTTTGAAGCCATAATCTCAACTTTCTAACAAAAGTGTGAAATACTGTGAAACATCCACAAAGTAATCTTAGGTTCTATTTTAGAACTTGTCAAGATAAAAAGTTCACATTAAGAACCATGGATATCTTGCCCACACTCGAAACTGATTCTCACAAAAGAGGGAAGTACAACACAATGGAACTTCACACTTTAGAACAAGCATTTTGCTCGCGGCGAATTATAAATTCAGCCCAGTGCTTGACTCCCTTGAAAGAGGGAAGGTCACTTTTACTTCATCCTTACACTTCCCTCTTAAGCAAATGAAGAGGGAAGTTGACAACCCTGAAAAAGGGCAGGACATGGATTATTCAAAAGAAGTTGGAAAACGCATCAAGCAGTGGCGGCTGCACTTAGGCTTCAAAAATCAGGTTCCTTTTTCGGAACTTTTAGGGTTGCATATTAGCGTCCTAAAAAAATACGAGACCGGTCGAAGTATTCCGCGCGGTGACAGTCTGAGAGCATTTGCCAATACAGGAGTAAACATCAACTGGCTTCTTACAGGTGAGGGCGATATAGAAGCAAACACAAAACAAAGCAATCCATCACCTATACCCAAGGAGCTAGAGGATTACACGGATAGACTAAATGCTATTCACGGCCTTTTAGCCATGATGGATGATAACAAGCGAGAGTCTGTTCTTGATGAAATCTTTACTCGCGTTCAGGAGATCAAACGAATAGATGAGCTAGAGCAGATGGTTAGAAAGCTGAATCAAGATCGCAAAAGTTCTTAAGCGTGAGCAGCACAAAGATACAAGCTAGCACTGGATCTTTGTGCTTTATCGTGCGATAATTAACCAAAAAAATTATACAGGGAACAATACAAATGAAATTTTTCAAAGGCTGCTTGATGGTTGTTGGAGCATTATTTGGATTACTAATCCTGCTTGCTGTTATTGGCACAATGATGCAGAGCCCGGAAGAAAGAGCCGCCAATGAACAGAAAGTTGAAGAAATCGTAAAACAGGAAGCAGCTAAAGAGCAAGCGAAAAAAGATGCTACCCCCACCAAAAAAGCGGAGACAAAGAAAGTGGAGGCTCCCGCCCCTCTTATATCCGTGACACAGATCCTGAAAGATTATGACAATAACAAACTCAAGGCAGAACAGACCTACAAAGGCAAACGGTTCCGCGTTAAAGGTGTTGTTACATCTATTGGATCAGACATTCTGGATAAACCCTACATCACGATTGGCACTGGGGATCAATTTGAGATCATCAGTCTCCAATGCATATTTAAGAAAAAGGATGCCGACAAGTTGGCAAAACTAGATAAAGGGCAACAGCTTGTAGTTACTGGCACTGTGGATGACTACATTATGAACATCCTCATGAAGGACTGTGAGTTCTAATTTAAACGTTCTTCAAACGCTTTGTAAACGCCAACCCAGTCACATCAAATCTCGTGATCGAATTTGGGGTCTGAGGCAGGTTCTGAAATTTACATCAATCTGACTCGGCCCCAACTCAACCACGCCACACCCCGCGCCATCACAACACATCACGCTTCATCACGCCACATCACACATACTTCATACCAGGTGATGGCTCACAGTGAGGGGTGTATGCGATACGCCCCCAAAGAACCCACTCGGCTTTAGCGCCGCTCGCCAGCAGCGGCAATCAGGCGCAGAAAACTCGGGCGCAATTGCTCCCACATGCGCTCGACGTCACCATAAGCGGGGCGGAAGCTCTTGCCCACCTCCAGGGTCATTGACAGGGCCTTGTGCTTGCCGTAGGCATAATCGCGGCTGGTGGCAGTGGTGGGATATAAAATTTCGGTGCTGGTGCCGCCTTTAAAGCCCAACGGCTGCACAGTCTCAGCATAAAGCTGACGGAATTTAGCCGTGTCCGGGGTGGCCTCTTTGCTGTAACCAAAAGGCCACAACATCAGTTCGCCATAAGCATGGACATCCGCAAACAAGGCGACTGGCTTACGGCGGAACAGATTTTGTACCACCTGTGTTTCCGGCTCAGAAGCGGGGCCACTGCCACTATAAATATCGCTATTGGGATCACTCAGACCGCGCTTCCAGCTATCGGGAACGGTCAAGCCCTGGTAATTCCAGTGATTGTCAAAGTTGCGATTGAGGTCAATCCCCGTCCCATGGGTATTTTTACGCTGCCAAGAGTTGCCTGCTTCCACTACGCGACGGCCATCGACGTTGACCATCGGCACAATCACAATTTCGCGCGTTTCAAGCAATTGGCGCACTTCCGGGGTCGGGGCTGCCAATAAATACTCCGCCAAATTGAGCAACAGCTCGACCGGAGCCAGCTCACGCGCATGAACTCCGCCCGTGAACAAAACCACGGGCCGCGCTTCCCCTTGGCCACGGGTGCGCAGCGTCAGGGCCCAAATATCGTGGGTAGGCGCTTTACCCTGCTGTTTTTCCCAGGTATCGCCCACATCCTCCAGCGTCGCCAGATCGGGGTAGCGCTGCGCCAGCTCGCGCAGTTTGGCCATCACCTGAGGGATATTGCGGTACCCAACTGGCAAGCCTTGGGTATTGTCCATTTGTGGCTCACGCACGCTCTGAAAGGTAATGCCACGGGCCTGCAAATCGCGGGCCTCTTGGCTGCTGATCCGGGCCTTGGCCGTGCGCTGCTGGGGCTCAATGCCAAAGATATCGAGGCTGCCCGCCAGCTCAAACAGTTCTGCTTGATTGCGCCAGCGCAGTTGCACCACACTGCGGGCTGGATTCGGATTTGATTGGGCCTGAAGCCCTGGATTGACGGGAGGCACGGGGGTACTGATCAATGGAGAACAAGCGGCAGCCAAAAGAGTCAAAGCCAGGGCAAAGGTGCGCATAAAAATTTACCTGAAGGGAAGAATGCTGTATTTTAGCATAGCCGCATGGGCATATCGCATCCACCCTCTCCTCGCCCAATATGGGATAATGAAACCGTGAATAGCCCTGATTTTTCTCTAGCAACATCATCCGAACTGTGGGATTCGCTGCGAATTCCAGCCGTAGACAAACGCGCCTATCGCCTGTCAGAGCGTGCCGGGATCTCCATTTTTTTAACCCAGCTTTTGCTCAATCGCGGCATTGACACCCCCGAAGCCATCGCCGCCTGGCTCGACCCAAATCCTCCTCTCCCGTGGCCCGAAGCCCCCTTCACCGATGCCCTGCGCGCCCGCTTTCTCACGGCCCTTGAGACCCACGAAAAAATTGCCATCCACGGGGACTATGACGCCGATGGATTGACTGGCACCACCCTGCTGTACCAGTTTTTAACCAGCGCCGGAGCCCAAGTCACGCCCTTTTTACCGACCCGCGCCTTGGGTTATGGCCTAAATATCACCACCCTTGAACAATTTGCCGCCGATGGCATTACCCTGTTAATCACCGTCGATTGCGGAATCAGCAATGCCGTTGAAATTGCCCGTGCCCAAGCCCTGGGCATGACCGTGATCATTACTGATCACCACGGCCTCCCAGAAACTCTGCCCGACACCCCGTTTATCCTTCACCCCAAGGTGTTGCACATTCCCGAGGTCGACAATCTCGCGGGCGTGGGCGTGGCCTGTTGGTTGGCCACGCTGCTGTACCCGGCGCTGCAAGCGCGGGGCGCTCTCAACCCCGAAGAACTTTACGACTNNGGCCCTGGGAACCGTAGCCGATATGACCCCGCTCCAAGGTTTTAACCGCGATCTGGTTAAACAATCACTGCGGTGCCTGCACCAATCGCAGCGTCCGGGCTTACAGGCCTTGGCCCATGCCAAAAAGCTCACAATGAGCGACCTCACCGAAGAAGATTTGAGCTTTCGCATGATCCCCGCCCTCAACGCCGCCGGGCGCATTGAAAGCCCTCAATTGGCCCTCGATTTGTTAATGGCCGCCACTGCCGACGAGGCCCAAACCCGTGTGAGCATCCTGGAAGCTTTGAACCTGCGCCGCCAAGAGATCTGCCGCACAGTGGCCCGTGATGCCCATGCACAAATTGAAGCACAGGGCTTAGGCCCAGCCATTGTACTGGCCAGCCCCGACTGGTTACACGGGGTCTTGGGCATTGTCTGCGCCCAATTGGTCGAAGCCTATCAGGTACCCGTTGTGCTGATCGCCTGTGAGGGGGAAGTGGGCAAAGCCTCTGTGCGCTCTCCGGCAGGCATGGACTGCCTTGCAGCCCTTACAGCTTGTGGTTCGCTGTTATTGCGTTTTGGGGGCCACGCCCAAGCCGGAGGCTTCTCGATTGACATCCCCCAAATTCCGGCCTTTGCCCAGGCCTTTGAAAACTACGTCATGGAACATCAGCAGATTGCCGCCCCCCAACATCCGGTCGAACTGGAAATCAACCCACGTCTGCTCACGCTGGCTTTGTACACCGATCTGCGGCGTTTAGCCCCCTTTGGCATGGGCAATCCCGCTCCCCAGTTTTTATCGTTGGGCATTCCGATTCAGCAAGCTCGCAGCGACAAACAGCACAAGCACCTGTTTGTCGATCTGTCCCCCCAGGTCACCCTGACAGCCTGGAATAGCTGGCAAGCTGCCTTTCAGCAAGCGGATAGCTTGGATGCCATTTACACACTCAGTATTGACCGCTGGCAAGGTAAAAATAAGCTCTTGCTGCAAGCCCATCACCTGCGTGCACGGCTGACCGACAGCGCTCCTCCCCTACCTGAACCGGAAGCAGAGCCGCAACGGCCCTTAGACATTTTGACAGCGGCCCCCCGGCCAGCACTCGCACAACAATTGGCCCACCGCGCCGATCAATGCCACGGCTGGTACCTGATCAACCGCCAGGGCGAAAGCCTCCGTTTGCCTTCAGGATCCGGTTCTGAAGCAGCTCCGGTGTGGCATGATCTGCGCTCTTGGCGACAGCTCGCCCTAGCCTTAGACAGCCTGGAGACAGACTTTGCCCTCATGGCCCCCCTGTCCCATGCCCCTGGCCCCGGTACCGATACCGCTCCGACGACCCTGGTGCTCTTGGGCCCTCCCCACCCAGGCCAGCCCCTCCAGCCCTTATTATCGCGCTTTCAACACATCGTGATTGCGCACGATCCCCTGACAGAAACCTTGTTACCGTTTGGTTTTGATCAGCTCTTGAATCTGGCCCCGCTATTGGATGGCAAAACCGAAGAAGAGATTTTTCAGCTCGCCTTACCCGTTGCTCCTTGGCTATTTTCCTGGATGTACAAGACCTTGTGTGATCTTGGCGTTTTAACTTATGATAGGGGACGGTGTAGAATTGAATACGCCCATCAAAAATATCAGCTTAGGGACAGTGCTGCTTATTGCAACTACCTCTCAGCCTTAAACCAGCGCAATGCCCTGGGCGAACGCTGGCGCAGTACCGCACTGATCACCCTCAAAGAATGGATTGAAGATACCCATGATTGAAGTTATGGACCCGGCCGCCCTCGAAAAAACCCTTCAGGCCTTTATTCGCGATGTGCCTGATTTCCCCAAGCCGGGCATTGTATTCAAAGACATTACGCCGCTGCTGCAAGATGCCGGCGCCCTGCGTCTGATGCTCGAACAACTGGCAGCCCCTTTTCAAAACGCCCAGATCGATCAAGTGGTGGGCATCGAGTCGCGGGGCTTTATCCTCGGCGCTCCGATTGCTTACCTGCTCAACTGCGGCTTTGCCTTGGTACGGAAACCGGGCAAACTCCCCGCTGATAAATTCCGCAAAGAATATGCCCTCGAATATGGCACCGACGTGCTCGAAATTCACCGCGACGCGGTGGCACCGGGGCAGCGCGTCCTGGTCGTCGACGACCTACTCGCTACGGGTGGCACCGTTTCGGCTGCTGTATCCATGCTCGACGAACTCGGAGCCGAAGTTGTCGGCGCCGCTTTTGCCATTGAATTGACATTTTTAAACGGTCGGGAGAAGTTACCCCCTTGCAAGACCCACAGCTTGATCAGGTATTGAGTTCTAGTCCCTCAGACACAACGGCCATCAGCCTAGAAGAGGAATTACCCCCTTATCTGAGTTCGCTGATGGATCACCTGATGGTGAAAATGGCCAGCGCCAGCGATGAAGATCGGGCCTTTGCCCGCAAAGCCTTTTATACCGCCTT
>DLGM01000226.1:0-1225 GCA_002482705.1 Cyanobacteria bacterium UBA7694 | reverse complement strand
AAGCCGCAAAAGCGCAAATCGGGCGAACCTTATTTCATGCACCCCTATGAAGTGGCGCTGATTCTCACCGAACTCAACGCCAGCGGCGAGATGATTGCCGCTGGTTTTTTGCACGACGTGCTCGAAGATACCGATTATGGTGCTGACCGCATGCGCGAAGAGTTTGGCGAAGTGGTGCTGCAACTGGTCGATGGTGTCACCAAACTCAGCCAGTTTTCNNAAGAAGAGCGCCAGGCCGAAAACTTCCGGCGCATGTTTATTGCCATGGCCAAAGACATCCGTGTGGTCATTATCAAGCTGGCGGACCGTCTCCACAATATGCGCACCCTCGACCACATGAAAGAGGAAAAACAGCGCAAAATTGCCCAGGAAACCCTGGATATCTTTGCCCCCTTGGCCCACCGTTTGGGGATTGGACGCCTCAAATGGGAGCTTGAAGATTTGTGTTTGCGCTATTTACACCCGGATTATTACTGGAGCATTGCCAAATACCTAGCCCAAAAGCGCACGGAACGTGAAGAGGTCTTAAAAAGCACCATTTCACAAATTACCGACGCGGTCAAACGTTTCCAGCCAGAAGAAGTGGGTGAGCCAACCCCCAGCGGGCCCAAACCGAAAAAATTCGAGATCATTGGACGCCCCAAAAACTTCTTCTCGATTTACCAAAAGCTCTCCAAAAAACAAAAAGACTTTAAAGACATTTACGACTATTTTGGCATTCGTGTGCTGGTACCCTCAGAAGTGGAATGTTACACCGTATTGGGGGTTGTCCACTCACTCTGGAAACCTATTCCCGGGCGCTTTAAAGACTATATTGCCATGCCCAAACAGAACATGTACCAGTCGCTGCACACCTCCGTGATCAGCGATACGGGCCATCCCCTCGAAGTGCAGATCCGCACCTTTGAAATGGACGCTGTCGCCGAACTGGGGATTGCCGCCCACTGGAAATACAAAAAAGGGTATACCGCTCCCAAAACCAGTAAAAACGACCTGCAACTCACCTGGTTGCGCCAGCTCATCGACTGGCAAAAAGACCTCAAAGACGCCGAAGAGTTCATGGCTAACGTCAAAGACGACCTCTTTGAAGAAGACATCTATGTCTTTACTCCCAAAGGGGATGTGTACGTCTTGCCGCGCAACGCCACCGCCGTAGATTTTGCCTACCGCATCCATACCCAGGTGGGCAATACCTGCACCGGGGCCAAAATGAATGGCCGCATTA
>DLGM01000266.1 GCA_002482705.1 Cyanobacteria bacterium UBA7694 | reverse complement strand
CTGGCGTTCCCAATAGCCGTATAGCATCGTGACATTGATGCGGCGCTCGGGGTAAGTGGGGCCAAAGGTGAAGGTATCGGTTTCGTGGAACAGGCTCGAATGGAAAATCACCGCCCGGTTGCGGCGATGGGGCACGCGCCAGGCCTGGGCCTTGTGGGTGGTTAAAAACGCTTTGACCCCGGCGACATCGTGGTTATAGCGCTCAAAGGTCCAGTCGGCGGGTACAGGCTGGTCATACACCACCAGCCCGCCCGAATCCGGGTCTTGATTGGCGCTGTCCGGGGTCAGCCAAAAGTTGACGTTGACCTGTGCAGCATCGGCGTGGACGGCAATGCCTTCGCGGCGGCTGTCGTATTTATAGCCCCACATTTGCAGCAGCGGGTGGCGGCCAATCACGCCCGGTAAATGTTCGCGCAGCTCGCGGGCCACCTGAAACAGCAGCGGGCAGCTAAAACCGTCGGGCATATAACTGCCCACATACCCCCCCGATTTGCTAGCGTCATTCCAGATCGTGGCGCGCAGACAGAAGCGGTACAGGGCTTCCAGGGCTTCCGGGCGCAGCAGTGCGTCGATATAGGTCATGCCGGGGGCGCGCTGGTAATAAGCCTGTTGGATCTGATCCCAATCGAGATCGGGGTTGAGCGCTCCTCCGCGCATTTCCGGCGGGCGTTCGAGATACAAATTGCGTCCATACACATCCTGTAAGCGCGCCCGCTGGGCCGGGCTCAAGGCTACGTACCAATTTACCGGGCTGTGTGGCCCCCACTCTTCCAGGGTTTGGGCATACCACTCCGCCACTTCCAGGAAGTCTTCCGGCAGGCAGCCCTCGGCCACCAAATGCAGGATTTGTTCCCGGTCGTGCGCGAGCTTGTGGTAGCTGGTGTGCAAGATTTCAGGGGCAGGGGGTTTGAGGTAGGGCTGGCCGGGGCGTAACTCATTCCAGGGCAAGCCGCGCTTGAGGCGATAGCCCTGGCTAAAGCTGGTTTCGGCCTGTTGCCATTGGTCTTGCACCAAATGNNNAAATGGGCATACCCCGCTTGGGCAAAAACTTCGCCGGGATTGCCCTGGGCCAAGGCCTGCAGTGATTCTTGGTAATAACGAAAGGCGTCCATAGGCTTTATTGTAGCGGCTTTGGGCTGGGGATGACATTGATTTTGCGCAACCCCTACCATTTCTTAAAGATAAAAAACACCGCCGCCACAATCAGGGCAAACCCAACCAGATAGTTCCACTTCAGAGGTTCCTTTAAAAACAGGATCGCAAATGCGCAAAAGGTGCCCAGCGACAGCACTTCTTGGATGGTTTTGAGTTCAAAGGCATTAAATTGCCCGTGGCCCCAGCGATTGGCGGGCACTTGCAGGCAATATTCAAAAAAGGCAATGCCCCAGCTGATCAGAATGACCTTCCACATGACCGTGTCTTTAAACTTGAGATGGCCGTACCAGGCGACGGTCATAAAGAGATTGGAGAGGGCTAAAAGCACAATGGTGCGCATGGGTTACCTGTCGAAAAATTGTTACCAAGAGTATTCCTCATATTAGTGGGTATTTTCTAGTTTTGACAGGATATATGCATTATCCAGATGTAAAAATCTATGTGATGCAATGCGCGCTCCTGATTTTTCAACGGTACATCAATAAGAGCCAAGCAGAATATGATGTTTTATAACTCTGATTCAAGATTATGTTAAATATTCAGCGGGTTTTGTTAAATCCTGCATTGACAAGGGTCTATGGTCTCTTTTACAATTACTTTACTAAAAAGTAAATTTAAAGGTGAGCATCATGTTAAAATTTGGATTGGGTCTTGCCAGTTTGTTGTTGCTGGGCGCTTGTGCCGGGAACTCCCTACCCGAAGGGCCTTATTGCACCCTATTGGGCTGTGAAGCAGGTCTGAACATCACCCTGCCAGCAGAAGTTTCCCAGGCCTATCAGTTGAAGTTGACAGCTACGGGTAAAGACGAGATGATGGCAACCTGTCCGGCTGAAGGTTCTTCTACTTTACGCTGTTGGCCAGCAGAACCCGGACAAGCGGCTTCCGTTTTTGTTCCTCAATACACGCCTGAAGAAGTCACGATTGAAATCACTACAGACGATCAGGTGCTCACCCAAACCGTCAAACCCAGTTACAAAGATTTAAAACCCAATGGTCCCGACTGCTCGCCCACCTGCACCCAAGCTACAATTGAGCTCAAGGCCTCAGACTTTAAACCCAAGGCTCCCTAGCCAAGACAAAAGGGATTACGGTATAACACCTCCATCTCTTTTTCACGGAGGCTGCCATGAGTGACAGCGCCATTTCCCATATTTCCGTAGGCACCAATGATTATGACCGTTCCAAAGCTTTTTACGATCAGATCTTACCGACTTTGGGTATGCAGATCATTGTTGAGCATCCGGGAGCAGTGGCCTATGGCCGGAAATACCCGGAGTTTTGGCTGCAAGTGCCAATCAATGGCGAACCTGCGGCGGTGGGCAATGGTTTCCATGTGGGTTTGATTGCCGACTCCCCAGAGCAGGTGCAAACCTTTTATGCTGCTGCTCTGGCAGCCGGAGCAACCGATGAAGGTGCCCCTGGCCCCCGGCCCCATTATGGCGAAGCTTATTATGGGTGTTTTGTGCGTGACCCGGAGGGTTACAAAATCGAGGCCACTTATTGGGATATGGCGCTGATTCAGCGGCTGTATTTCTCTGAAGGGCAATAAAATTTCTGGTACTGAGCTGAGGTCATATGTTATCTGGTGGCTGGGAGTTCGTATCGCAACCTCCTAGCCACCACTTTTTCGTTGTTATGCTTGAGCTGGCCAAGCTTGGAGCAGTTTATTCAGGTGGTTGCGTATGTCTTCTGGCCAAGGACGGATATAGGCTTCTACCACCGCAGGTTTATGGGCATACAGTGCCCGTAAAGCTTCTTCATAATCGGGTAAGTCGCCTCCCATGACGGTCATAAAGCGGTAGATACTGTCTTGAATTTGGCGCAGTTGATCTTTCTCTTGGTTATTTTT
>DLGM01000436.1:612-3106 GCA_002482705.1 Cyanobacteria bacterium UBA7694 | reverse complement strand
CCTCCAGAAAGATTTACTATTTCAATAGTATATGATTTAACATTGAAATGACAAAGGGGTTGGCACAAAAAACTAAAAAATCTGTAATTTAACATGTTACAGAAAAGGAAGCTCCTTGCCTACTGCCCTTGCCCTACCCGGTGCCGGAGAGGCTGTGCTACGGTGAGCGCAGTACATTGCATACAAGGACTGATTATGACCACCGTTTATCTTTGGCTCAAAGCCCTGCACATTATTGCCGTGGTGGCCTGGTTTGCCGGGATGTTCTACCTACCACGCCTCTTTGTTTATCACATCGAAGCCACTTCCGACGAAGTCAAAAAGACCCTTGAGGTCATGGAAACCAAATTGCTGCGGGTGATTATGAACCCGGCCATGATTGCCACTTATGTCTTGGGAACTTCACTCTTGGTGAGTAACTCGGCCTTCTTAAAAAATGGCTGGATGCATGCCAAGCTGCTGTTGGTTCTCATTTTGGGCGGTTATCACGGGTTTTTATCAGCGACCCGCAAGAAACTGGCAGCAGGAACCTGTAAATACACCTCCAAACAGATGCGCCTGATCAATGAGATCCCTACGTTGCTGCTGGTAGCAGTTGTCATCTTGGTCGTGGTTAAACCCTTTTAGACCTTACAAATATCAGCCTATGCATGTGCGTGGGCTGATTACGCCTTTGCCCGTAATTGGCGCAAGCGCTCCCAGGTAGCATCTGTCGCCACCTGCTCAGGAATATAGTTGTCAGCCAAAATCGACTGGGCAAAAATGGCGTCTAGGTCTGCGGGCGTAATCCCCACGTACCACAGATTATCGGGATAAATCACAATCGCAGGGCCCAGTTCACACACATCCAAACAGTGGGTTTTGTTGGCGCGAACTTGGCCTTTTAAGCCGTGCTCCTGGATCAAAGCCAATAAACGCATTCTCAATTCATGCCCCCCACAACGCCCACAACTACGACGTGAGTCCCCTTCTGACCGTTCGTTGGTACAGATCAGGATATGTTTTTTAAATTTAGCAGCAGGGACCATAGGGAGAGGGATTTCCGTCATTCAGCGGGGCTCCTGTCAATAACCTTGAGAAGTTTATTGTACCGTGTTCCCCCTGGCTAAACATCCCACTCACAGCAAGGGGTTGGCTCAAAGTGGGGAGTCTCTCTCAGTCGTAAATAAAAGTGCAGTGGCCTTACAGATAGCGGATTTCGGACACATATTGTATCGCCTTGTGCAAATTGGGTATAGTGAAAGGAGAGTATTCTGCCAGAGCCTAGATAAGATGCTAGGATTGGCAGCAAGGGGATAGCGGAATGCGTTTAAATGAGGATTCCAGGCCCTTAGAAGTGCCTCGACCTGAGAGTTACAGGCCGCTGCATGAGTGGCTCGAATATCTCNNTTCCCTGCGCCGCTTTTGCCCTGCATGATGAACAACTTGTTGAACCCCGCAATGACGCAGCCCGCCGCCTCAGCTCGGAAGCTCAGCCACTTGATTCTTTACTCAAAGGCTGGGGCATTGCCACCCCACCTTCCGAATGGTTAACCAGTGCCCCGAATACGCCCTTGGTTTGGACCAGTATCTGGGGGCCTGTAGAAGCGCGTTATTTGCCAGGTTCGCCATCCCTTTTACTGATTGCCGCCCAATCTTTACCGCCCTCCGAATTATTACAAGCCCTCGAACAACTCAAAGATACCCTGTGCATCGTGGGCAGCGATCACCGCATTCGTTGGACAAACCCCGCCTGTGCTGACCTGCTCGGCCTCAAGATCGGGGAGATTTACTGGCAGGCCTTCCCTGAGAGTTTACATTCCTGCTGGCAGCACGCCCTGAAGCGCGCTTTACAAGGTGAGGCATTTCAAATGAGCTTGCCCACGTCCCTGTTGCAATACAGGCACCATTTTCGTCTGATGCCCCTGTATGTGGCCGGAAGCCCTGCCAGCGTCGCCATTCAGTCTTGGGATGCCCAAGAATTTCAGGAAAATATTCAGCAATTGGCAGAAATGCAGATTCATATGATGATGGCAGCCAGCCATCTGACCCTGTGGAAATCGGATCGCCAGCAACGGACGGCTTATTTCAGCCCCATTTGGTACGAGGAACTGGGTTATACACCGCCCCCGGAAGGGATCGACAATTTAGATATATGGCTAGAGCGGGTACACTCGGAAGACCGTCCCAAGCTACGGGTTGCCTTAGAACGTTACCAGGCTGGCGAAGTGGACCGCTACCAATGTGAATACCGGGTTTTAGACGCCCACGGCCAATGGCGTTGGCGCTTTGACACCGGGCAAAGCAGCAGCACGGGCCCTGATTTATTAATGGGTGTCTCTATGGATACGACCGTACGCAACACCGTGGAAAAAGCCCTCTCCGCCAGTGAAACCCGTTATCAACTTTTAATTGAGCATGCTCCCATGGGCATAGCCGTGATTGCTTCAGATGGAAAAATCCGTTCCGCCAACCCCAAACTTTTAGAATTACTGGGTTCTCCCAGTTTAGAAGC
>DLGM01000436.1:0-601 GCA_002482705.1 Cyanobacteria bacterium UBA7694 | reverse complement strand
ATACCTTGATCTTTCCTCCCATGCGCCAGTCGGGCATCAGCGCCGATCTGGAACGCTGTATGCGAGAGCAACACTCCTTCTCCGCTGAAAAATTGTATACCTCTCACTGGGGGCGCACATCTTGGTTTCGTTATCATTTGGCCCCCTTACCCCTACAGGGTGAAGATCCGGGTGGGCTCCTCGCCCTGGTCGAAGATGTCACTCACTATAAACAAGTTCTCGATGAACTGAGCTTAGCCAAAGAACGGGCTGAAGCGGCCAGCATTGCCAAAAGTGAGTTTTTGGCCAAAATGAGTCATGAGCTGCGTACCCCCCTCAACTCAGTGATTGGCTTCACCCGCCTCCTGTTGCGCCAACCCCTCAGTGAAACCCAGCTCGACTACCTGCGCCGTATTGGCAGCAACGGGAAACATCTCCTCAATCTGATCAACGAACTGCTGGATCTGGCCCGCATTGAAGCAGGGCAAATGCGTCTCGATATTGATACGATCTTTTTATTGCCCCTCCTGCGTGAAGTGATTGCTCAATGTGAGGGGCAAGCCTTAGAACGCAAGTTAAAGCTCACCCTTGAAACGCCTGATACCCTGCCCGCTATTCGTGC
>DLGM01000073.1 GCA_002482705.1 Cyanobacteria bacterium UBA7694 | reverse complement strand
GACCACCAACTCACCCACGAGGACGGGCGCAGCCTCGAAGGCGAATTCCGGTTGGAGAAAGCCGCTTGGTAGGCCCGGTGGAGCTTGCGCGGCAGCTTGCGGTGAGAGCCCCAGGCCAGGGGCAATAAAAAGCGCGGCGAGGCATTGAGGTACAAATAGGCCCAGCGCATCAGCTTGAACAGCCGGGCCTTTTGTTTGGCCTCCAGAGCCAGCTTGACCAGCGGCCAGCCCCAGGTATTCATCAGGGTCAGGCTCTGTACTTTGAATGTGCTGTCAAGGATCAAGGGCAGACCCATCACCCCCCCAAAGTCGTGTACCACCAGATGAAAGTGGTTTATTTGCAGGTGCTGCAAGAGCGCAATCAGCCGATCGGTGTGGGCCTGCAAGCGGTAATCGCCCTGGGGCGGCTTGTCGGAGGCTCCAAACCCGAGATGGTCAATGGCAATGCAGCGGTATTGCGCTTCAAGGCCAGTGATCACGGCGGCAAACTCCTGCGAGGAAACCGGTGTGCCGTGCACAAAGACCACAACTGGGCCTTGCCCCTGATCCCGGTAAGCGATGCGATCGGTGCGATGGTTAAAAAACTGTAAGGTCATGGTGTGCCTCCGGTGTGCCAGTGTAAAAGGGTGGTCAGCATGGCTTTTAAATCCCCGAAACGCTCAGCCCCAAGTTGGGTTGCATAAGCTTGCTCTACGCCAGCAATGTGACCAATGGCGGCCCATAACAAGGCTTCCCCACGGGGGGTAAAGGTGACCAGCCGGGCGCGCCCATCCGCTGCATGGGGCTGGCGCTGTAAATAGCCAGCGGTTTCTAGGCTGGCGAGGGTTTTGCCCACCGCCTGTTTGCTAATACCCGCCAAGGCCGTGATGTCTTTGGCGGTGCTGCCTTCCGGGCGCACAAAGCGCAGAATTTGTAGATCGGCTTCGGAGACATCGTCAAAACCGGCCTGTTGCAGGGCGGTGATCAGGTCGCGTTCAAAGGCGCGAAACAGCAGGATCAGGTAACGGCCCAGGGGCTGATGGGCATCCAGGGAATCGACGCGGATTTGATCGAGTGTATAGTCTGGCATGTTTAAATAGTAAACTTAGTTGACTATTTGTGCAAGGGGAGGCTGTTCTTCATTGCCGCTACAAACGGTGATGGCGGGGTTAATCTGCCAATGTGGACACATCCCCCGGATCGAGCCCCAGGCTTTCGGCCTTGAGCAGGCGGCGTACAATTTTGCCACTGCGGGTTTTGGGCAGTGTCTCACGGAATTCGATTTCGGAGGGGGTGACAATGGGCCCCAGCTCACGGCGTACATGGTCACGCAGCAAATTGGCCAAGTGATCACTGGCTTCATGGCCTGCTTTTAACACCACAAAACCTTTGATGCGCTCGCCCTTAATTTCATCGGGGAGCCCCACGACGGCAGATTCAGCCACCGCCGGGTGACTCAAAAACGCACTTTCGACCTCGGCAGTGCCAATGCGGTGTCCGGCCACGCTGATCACGTCATCGGCCCGGCCCAACACGCAAAAATAGCCGTCTTCATCGTAAAAGGCCACGTCGCCGCTGGTATAACCGCCGGGAAAGTCTTCCCAATATTTGAGGTACCGGCTATCATCGCCCCAGATTGTGCGCATCATGTACGGCAAGGGCCGTTTCAGGACCAGCAGCCCCCCCTGATTGGGGCCAACAGGCTCTCCGTTTGGGTTGAGTACCACGGCTTCGACACCGGGCAAAGGCTTGCCTACCTTGCCGACTTTGGCCGTCATGGCGGGGAGTGTTCCCAACACTGGTGAGGCAATTTCCGTTTGCCACCAATTGTCGAGCACCAGACCCCGATCACCGAGCAGGTGGGTTTGCGCCCAGGCTTGGGCTTCGGGATTAAGGGGTTCCCCGGCGCTGGCCACCAGGCGCAGGCTGCTGAGATTATGGGGGGTGACCTGTTCAATACCATGGCGCATGAACAGGCGCAGAGCGGTGGGAGCGGTGAACAACACATTGACGCCGTAGCGGGCAATGGTTTCCCAGGTGATGCCGGGATGGGGGTAGTCAATCGCCCCTTCCCGCGCCAGTACGGTACCCCCATTCAGCAGCGGCCCATACACAATATAACTGTGGCCGACAATCCAGCCAATGTCAGAGGTGCTCCAGAAGATATCGTTGGGTTTGAGGTCATAAAAAGCCCGCATCAGATAAGACACCCCGACCATATATCCGCCGTGGACGTGTACCACCCCTTTGGGCTGACCCGTGGTGCCGCTGGTGTACAGGATAAACAGGGGGTCTTCAGCTTCCATAATTTCTGCCGGGCAGCTGTCCGGCTGGGTTGCCACCAGGCTTTCTAAGTCGATTTCCCGGCTCGAATTAAATTCAATCGGGGGGTCTTGGCGGCGATGCACCAGAACCGTATGCACACTTTCAAGCCCTTCGAGGGCATTGTCCACAATGCTTTTGAGCCCCACCCGTTTGCCATTGCGGTAGGTGACATCAGCGCAGATTACAACCTGGGCCTGGCTGTCTTCGATGCGGGAGCGCAGGGCTTGCACCCCCATCCCGGCATAAACGACCGAGTGGATGGCGCCGATGCGGGCACAGGCGAGCATGGCTATCATGCCCTCGGGCGTCAGGGGCATATAGACAATGACCCGGTCACCACGCTGAACCCCGCGTGATTTCAGGGCATTGGCCATTTGGCAGACGCGCCGCAATAATAAATCGTAGGTCAGGGTTTGGCTTTGGCCATTTTCACACAGCCAAAACAGGGCGACCTGATTGCGACGGGGTCCCTGAGCGTGGCGGTCGAGGGCGTTGAGGGTGATATTGGTTTGGCCCCCGATGAACCATGCGTGATGGGCCCCGGTCTGGCGAAAGACCTGATCCCAGGGACGGGTCCAGTGTAGTTCAGCGGCGATGTCGCCCCAGAAGCGGTCTGGATCCGTTAAAGAAGCCTGATGGGTAGCGGCTGGGTCTTGGATCAGGGCTTGGGAGCGAAACCCTTCAGGGGAAGGATAAGTCCGTTGCTCTTGGGTGAGGGCGGAGATCGAATCCATGGTTGCCTCCAGTCGGGATATGTTTTAATTATCGCTTAAAAGGAGGTTTTTTCCTTGACCAGGATCAAGAAATTATCAGGGGTTATGCGGCGAATGTGTGTGATGGGGCGGAGGATGCCCCAATTAGTTCTTGGTGCAAATGCCCAATACACAACGTGCCATTGACTTCGGCGATGCTCAACCAAAAGTCGGTCCAGGCATCCGGGCGCAGCGCTCCCATGAGTTCCGGGCGCAGAGATACGAGCATCAGGCCCCGGTAGTTTTTTTCGCTGAGGCTGGGGTGGAGGGCGGTGAGCCCGAAGGTGTCTGAAGCTGAGCGCTGCAGTGAGCGTAGGGAATATCCGCCCAGGCCGCTGACCACATGAGATAGCGGCCAGGTGGTGGGTAACCCGGCCTGTTGGCAGGTACGCAACACGGCCCGTTGGGCATATTGCATCAGCTGTTCGGGAGAAATTTGGGCCTGAAGCCAGGGGGCCAACAACTGCCAAGCTTCTTGAAAATTACGATTGGCCAGCGCCTGGGCAAAACTTTGAGTGAGATCCAATAAGGGGTTTTTCATGCTACTCGCCTCTCCAGGAAGATTTAACCTGATTATAGGTTTTCCTGAGCGGGATAGGTTGTTTTTTCACAAACACTTAATTGGATGCATACGATTTCGTGACATTTTGCTGAATGCTTCTTAAGTTATGGGTTCTCTGGGGGCCCGAATATTGGCCGAAGCCGTGTTATACTGCCGACAACTGACATGGGGAGATGCAAATATGTTGTGGTTATTATTGGCCCTAACGGCCCTTGCACTGGCTTTTGAATGGCGTTATCACCAGCTCAAAAAGCAAGTGGGAGAGGTGCAGCTCACGCTTCCGATCCGGGGCCTGACCTTTCCCCATGTGGCCTGTATGTTATCGGTGTATTTCCTGTTTACCTATGGGCAGAAGATCTTGTCTTTGCCGGTAGGTGCAGAGCGCACAGGGTTTTTGACCTCTATGGCGATTTGGTTATTGCCGCTGGTGCTCAACTTCCCGGTCATTTTTCGCCAGCGCTGGACGTTTCATGACAATGGCATTGTGACACCCAATCAGGTGTTGTTGTGGGCGAGTATCACGGGTTACACCCTCAACCAACCGGCTTCTGAACTGGCTGTACAGGTTGGGGGACGTCGTTTTTTGCGCATTAAGTACAGCCCTGAGCAGGATGCCCAGTTGCGCGCATGTTTGGCTCATTTGCCTCAGTTACAAACGCAGGAAGCCTGATTTTATCAGCCTTTGCGCCTTCTCTCAGAACTGCTAGGGTGATGCTATTGCCAAGGAATACCTTCTGTGATACCGTACCAGCAAGAAAATAAGCGTGTAC
>DLGM01000040.1 GCA_002482705.1 Cyanobacteria bacterium UBA7694 | reverse complement strand
TGAGATCGAGGGGCTGGCGGTGAAAGCGCGCCCGTGAAGAGGCGTCTTCCCAGTACACCTGTCCGTGTGGATCAGCAATCAGGCTGGGGCACTGGCTGTTGGTCAGGGCATGGTTGACGGCCACGACAAAACGTTGGTTTTCAGCGGCCCGGCTGATCAGATGGCTGCGCCAGACCGGGGTATCGAGCAAACTGCCGCTGCTGCTGGTTAAAAAGCACAGCACTTGGGCCCCTTGGGTAGCCAAAGCCCGCCACTGAGCCGGGAAACGAATTTCCCGACAGATTTGCACCCCGATACACAGGGGGCCATGCGGGTGGGCAATGTGCCAGACCGGCAATTGATTCCCCGCCACGACCTCAGTTCGTTCCGCCAGCGAAAGATTGACCTTGTCATAGGTAAACATCAATCCTTCCGGGCCAAAACCCAAAGCCCGATTGACCCAGTCACTCCCCACCTGGGCATAGGTGCCACAAAGAGCGTAAATCTGCTGGGCTTCGACGGCGTCACGAATCGACACGATCCCTGCGGCGATCGCCTGGGCATCGAGTGTGTGTACCCAACCGGTGTGATTCTGATAACCAGACAGCGCTCCTTCTGGCAAAAGGAGGAGATCGCCCGGCTGGCAGGCCTTGACGGCCTTGAGAATATGGGCCAAATTGCCCTGGACATCGGGCCCCAGCGGCATTTGCCCCAAAGCTACGGTGATGTGCATGTACTTCCTCCCACCAGGCGGATTTGGGGCAAGGTCGGCAATTTGGCACGCACCCGCTCCTGCTGGGCCAAGTCAAGATCGGCACAGATAAAACCCTGGGCGTCACTGGCCTGTGCCAAAATGGTGCCCCATGGGTCAATAATCAGGCTGCGTCCATAGGTGGTGACGCCGGTTTCCGGGGCTGTCCCAATACAGTTGGGAGCCAGCACAAAACACTGGGTTTCAATCGCGCGGGCCCGCAACAAGACCTCCCAGTGGTCTTTGCCCGTCTGCATTAAAAAAGCCGCCGGGACACATAAAATGTGGGCGCCCGCCAGCGCCAAAGCACGATACAGCTCGGGGAAGCGCAAATCATAACAAATGCTCAGCCCCAGCCGCGCCAGAGGCGTTTCGGCACAGACGACTTCTGTGCCCCCGAGCCGGGTATCCCCTTCTTGAATGGAGCGCCCGGCCTCGCCGTGAATGCCAAACAGATGGATTTTGCGGTACCGGGCCAGCAGCGCGCCATCTGGCCCCCAGACCCCACAGGTATTATAGGCCTTGGGCGAACCGGGAATGGTTTCGAGGATGCTGCCACCGACCAGGGTGATTTGCAGCTCACGGGCCAGATTGGCCAAGCGAGCCGTGGTCGGGCCGGGGAATGACTCCTGTTGAGCCGCTTCCTGAGTTGGGTCACCGCGCCAATAAAAGATTTCTTGCAGTGCAATAATCTGGGCTCCAGCAGCCGCTGCGGCACGCACCAGTTCACACGCTGCGTCCAGATTGGCGGCCTTATCAGGGCCGGGCGACTGCTGGACAGCGGCAACGCGAACGCGCATTTAACCCAGGGCCTTAAGGGGAGCTTTGGGAAAGCGTAAAAACATGATCTCCGAGGCGGTTTCTTCAATTGCTTTGTGAGACACATCCACTATCGGGCAGCCCAGTTCGGCCATGATTTTATCCGCAAACTCCAGCTCCAGCTCAATTTGCGCCAAATTGGCATAGGATGAATCATTGGAAAGCCCCAAACTGTGCAGGCGCGCGCCGCGAATATCGTGCAAGACCTCTGGGCGCACCCGCAGCCCCACTACCTTTTCTTTGTGAGCAAACAGTTCTTTGGGCGGTTTGAGGTTGTACACCAACGGATTATTGGCCACCTTCATGGCATGGTTTTGGGCCAGGTACATACAGGTGGGGGTTTTAGACGTGCGCGACACGCCGACTAAAATAATGTCGGCCTTTTCCATGCCTTTCGGGTCTTTGCCATCGTCTTGCTTAATCGCAAATTCAACGGCCTCAATGCGCTTGTAATACTCTTCGTCCAGTTGACGCAGATAACCCCGATCATTGTGCGGCGGTTTGGCCCCAATTTGGGTGCTGATCGTTTGGGTCAGCGGATCGAGCAAATCGACGGTGGTCACTTTGGCTTTTTCCGCCAGCTCCACCAGCAGGTTTTTAAAAGAGGGCACCGACAGCGTATAGGCCAGGACACAGGGCTGATTGTTGTTTAAAAAATCGAGAATGCGCTGAATTTGGTCTTCGTGGGTCACGCGCGGCAACGGCACAAAGTCAATGGCCTGCACTTCGCGGAACTGGCGAATGGCAGCGCGCGAAATGGTTTCAGCCGTCTGGCCGGTAGAGTCAGACACCGAATAAATGGTGAGCGGTTTGTCACTTTGCATTAGGCATTCTCTCCTTGAAACCAATTGATCGCCGGTTTCCGGTTGGCATGGGCCTCATCCACCCGGCGAATGACCGCATGGTGGGGGGCCGTTTTAACCATTTCTGGTTGATTGTGGGCCTCATCAGCAATTTGCTCCATCATGCCAATAAAGCGGTCAAGGGTGGCCCGGTTTTCCGTTTCGGTCGGTTCAATCATCATCGCTTCCGGCACAATCAGCGGGAAATAGATGGTGGGCGGATGAACACCGTAATCAATCAGGCGCTTGGCAATCGCCAGGGCATTGACGCCCACTTCTTTTTTGAGGGTCGAGGCCGAAAGCACAAACTCGTGCATACAGGGGCCATCGTGGGGCAGTTCGTAGCGCTGCTTGAGGTGGTCTTTGAGGTAGTTGGCATTCAGGACCGCATCCTGGCTGGCCTGTTTTAAGCCCCTGCCGCCCATGCTGCGGATATAGGTGTAAGCCCGCACCAACACGCCAAAGTTGCCGTAGAAGCTGCGTACCCGGCCAATCGAGAGCGGACGATCGCTTTCGAGATGGTAGACAGGGCCTTGCTCAGTTTCACGGCGCACCACCACGGGTTTGGGCAGGAAGGGCTCAAGGATGTCACGTACCAGGACAGGCCCGGCCCCAGGGCCACCGCCCCCATGGGGGGTAGAGAAGGTTTTGTGCAGGTT
>DLGM01000246.1 GCA_002482705.1 Cyanobacteria bacterium UBA7694 | reverse complement strand
AGGAAATTCGATTCAGTATCAAAGCCGCGCAGGTAGTTGGCCCGTTCTTGGGCACTGCCTTTTTCTGCTAACTCCTGCTGTACATCCGCATAAGAGGTGGCATTGGTGGCAAATTCCAGGCTTAAAAAGCCCGCTGGGTTAAATAAGTTAACGCTATTGTTGTAGTTAAAGGGCAAAGTCCCGGCACTCAAATCGAGGTTAAACTCGCTTTTGGGGGTTTCCTTGATTTGGTCACCGGGCTCTGGGTCACGCCCGGCAATGATCGGCTGCATGCGCACATCTCCGCCCTGAAAACCCCGGATTTTGGCAAAACCCACTTCCACATTGCGGGTTTGATTGCCCTCGATGCGGCTTTCATAGATGCGGTAGCTGTCGCGTATGCTCACATCCAAGGTGGCATTGCTCTCTTTATCACCAAAACTGACATTAAAACGATCACTCTTGGGGTCCAAATCGCCCACCTGCCCTTTGAGGGCAAAGGCATCCATATTGCGCAGTTGGAAGACAATGCCGCTGGCCCAGCCTTCATTTTCCCGCAATTCTTGGATGGCGCGGGTTTCGTATTTGTCCCAGGGGTCTTCGCGTTGAATGCGCACAAAGCGTTCGATTTGGAGCAGGTATCCTTGGTCGCGGCTGGCACTGATATCAAAGCTGTGGTTGCGCAAAGAGGGGCTACGGCGCATTAAGCGTTCTGCTTCACTGACATCGCGACGCGTAATGTAGTGGGTGTCATCAAAATCCCAGCGCTGCGTGATTTCTTCGTATTTTTGGGGGGCACTCTGAGACAGGTCAAAGATTTCCACCTGTAATTGGAGATCGCTGCCTGCTGTCACCTCCCAATAACGTTTTTTACGCACCTGTTTTTTAGCTTTGGTTTTGCTGTCGGTTTCTTCTTCGGTGATCACTTCTGTATAGGCATTGGTGGGCAGGAAATCATCTTTGAAGTTTCCTTTGCTGTCCTCGCGGATTTCTTTGGCTGTCACACTGGACAATTTGATCGGGGTAAAGTGCCAATGGGAAGCAAATACAAAGGCCGACTTCATGATCTGTTGGGTGTCACTCCAGGTCACCACTTTATCCCCAAAACGAATGTCCTCTTGGCTTTGGTTGGCGGCGGCCTGCCCGGCAATTTGCTGTTGATAAGCCTTCACAGACGTTAAAAAGCTGGCCAAGTCCATGGTGTAGGTTGAATCGAGCAGATGGTAGTTAAAACGGGCAAAATTTTGATTGAGGTATTTGGGTAAGTGATGGTTCAAATCCGTGTCTTGGCGCTGGAAAAAAGAGATGTGTTTGCGCTGGTAATATTCGGTTTCAGCCACTTCCGGTGTTTGTGCCTGGGTGGGCAGAGTGGGTAGAATCAGCAGGCTGGTACTGAGCAGTAAAGCAGTTAGAATGCGCATAACGTTCTCCTCAAGGATGATGCTCTATAATAGCCCATTCGTAGGAAAGCCGCGAAATAAGCCCATGACAAAGGGCAGCACTGCAGTGCTGCCCTTTGTTTGTCGCTTAAACTTTGTTGCCGGTGGTTTTGCGGAAATTGCCTTTGCTGCCTGTGCTGGGGCCAATATTGCCGCCACGATTGGGGCCGAGACTCCCTTTATTGCCAAAGGTCTGGCCCTGATTGCCACCGTTGCGCAGATTGCGGCGCTCAGGCCGGGCTTCCGTAACCTTCACCGCCTGCCCTTGGATTTCCTGACCATTCAGCCCCGTCAGAGCGGCCTGGCCTTCTGCGGCGGAGGCCATTTCTACAAAGCCGTGGCCACTGGCGAGGGTCACGCTGGTGACTTCGCCAAAAGCGGCGGCAGCACTCCGTAAATCGTCTTCTGTGGCGCTGCTGGATAAGTTACCAATAAATAATTTCATCAAAGTTCTCCGTTTCAAGAGCAGGCTTTGTCAGCCTGCCGGGATCGCTCAAACAGCTTAACAGAAACCCGGCACGGCCAACAGTACGTGTGCCCCTAAGCCGCCCCGAATTGGAACGCTGAGACAATGCTGTCCATGACCTCGTCTTCAAAAATTTTTGATCCGGGATCACTTCCGGCAGCTCCGGCGACCACCATCAAGGGCAAAAGATGCTCTTCACGGGGATGGGCAAACCGCCCCTGGGGAGCTGTGCTCCAATTGATCAGGCTTTGGGTGCGCTCCGCTTCCGGGGCCGTGACCGTGGCTGTCAGCCAATCGTCAAAGATCCGCGATGGGGCCTGGGCCTGACGTCCAAAGGCGCGCATATTGTGAAAGCTCATGCCGCTGCCCACAATCAGCACCCCCTGTTCGCGCAGGGGGGCCAAAGCCCGGCCGATGGCCAGATGCTGAGCTGGGTCAAGTCCGGCCTGAAGTGACAATTGGATGACCGGAATCTGGGCCTCCGGGTCAATCAATTTAAACGGGACAAACACCCCATGATCGAGACCCCGCTCTGGGTCGATATCGGCTGGGATGCCCGCTTCGGTCAGGAGTTTGTGTACTTCCTTGGCCAATGCGGGGTGTCCCGGTGCGGGGTAGGTGAGCTGATAGGTGTGCTCCGGGAAACCATAATAATCATAAATCAGAGGCGGTTGGGCATGGCCCGTCAAGCGCGGTTGGGCCGTTTCCCAGTGGGCAGAAATGACCAAAAGCGCTTGTGGACGGACAGGCAGGGTCGCCAATAATTGTTTCAGCCAAGCGGCCATTTTATCCCAGGTATTGGCTGGGCCCATGGTCCAGTCCATAAAAAAGCAGGGACCGCCGCCATGGGGAATGTACAGGGTGGGGAGTGTATGCGTCATCGGGATTACCTCCAAGGGTCTTGATTGCCAGTATAGGTCTTTGTAATAATAAACAAAAGTATAGTTTGGTTATTAAAATGATTATTTTTAGTTATAAAAGGCGACAATGAAACTGGAACAACTCAAAGCTTTGGACGCAGTGGTCACCGCAGGCAGCTTTGCCAAAGCGGCCCATGAGATTTTGCAGGTCACGCAACCGGCGGTGACGCGGGCGGTGCAAAACCTAGAGGCGGAGATTGGTTTTGCCCTTTTTTCGCGGGCCGGATATCGTCCGGTTTTAACCCCGGAAGGGCAAGCATTTTATGCCAAGGCCCAGCAGATTTTACAGGATGTGCAGGCCCTGAGTGACTTCAGTGCCCAACTGGCCGTGGGGGTTGAACCTGCACTGCACATTGCCGTGGACGCCTATTTTCTTTTGCCCCAGGTCTTACAGGCTTTTCATGGGCTGTATACCCGTTATCCTGAAACCCAACTGCATATGCGTTCAGAGCTGATTGGTGCTTCACTGCAACGCTTGCTGAGCGGAGAGGCGGATCTGGCGATTGTACCCTGGTATGCGGAGTATGCCAAGCCCTCAGTCCGCAGCCAAACTTTGGCGCGGGTGCAAGCCAGCACGGTGGTGTCCCGCGATTTCCCGCTGTTAACGCGTGAACACATTACCCCTGCTGATCTGGCTCCTTATATCCAAGTCATTGAACGTACCGAAGGTCTGCCAGGCTTGGCCAGCACCTCTCCCTTGCATCCCCAGAGTCCGCACTGGTACGTGCATGATGTGCACACCAAAAAGCAGGTGATTTTGTCTGGGGGCAGTTATGGCCTGTTGCCCTATCACCTGATTAGCGCCGAGTTGGCGGAGGGTCGCCTGGTTCCGCTGGCTAATCTGGCAGGATTCCAAGTCCACTCCATTGAACTGCGGGCGGTCTGTCGCCGGGATCGGGAGATGGGGCCGGCGTTGACGGCTCTCTGGCAGCTTTTGCGCA
Source organism: Cyanobacteria bacterium UBA7694 (assembly GCA_002482705.1). Lineage (GTDB taxonomy): Bacteria > Cyanobacteriota > Sericytochromatia > UBA7694 > UBA7694 > UBA7694. The sequence goes on along the minus strand of DLGM01000246.1, from coordinate 5,342 downwards.
AATGAGGCCCGCGCGGGTTAGCTTTCCGTTTGCTTGAGATATTTCACCAGCGAATAACCCAGCTTGCGCGACCACTCCTCAGCCTCCTGTTTGAGGCTGGCCAAGGGCCTGCCAAAGGGGGTGGGGCTGGCAAAAAAGACCCAGTTGCCCTCCCCGGTGGGGCAGACGGCCACTTCCGGGAACAGGGCCTGCAAACGTTCTAACAAAATCTCCTGGAGCCGGGCTTCATATTGCTGTTTGCCCTTGATCCAAAAATTAATGATCAGCCAGCCTTCCGGTTTGAGATGGGTGGCACAGTTTGCTAAAAAGGTCTCGTCCAACTGGATCGGGGCCAGACCGTCCTGGGTAAACAGGTCGCTGAAAATGAGATCGTAGCGTCCGGCGTGATGCTGTAAAAAGGCCCCTGCATCCCCGGTATGGAGCTGAATATTTTTGCTCTGGGGCAGGTAAAAATAGCGCTGAGCAGCGGCAATCACTGCTGGGCGCAGTTCGACCACGTCGATTTTGACCCCTTTGCAGTGGGTGTGTAAAGCGGTGACCAAACTCCCGGCTCCCAGCCCCAGGCAAAGTGCCTTGTGGGGAGCACGCAAGACCAGTCCCAACAGCATGGCCTGGGTATAATCGAATAACATCAGGGCGGGATCTTTTTTTAAACAGGCGCTCTGCTCGTCGCCGGGGCCAAAGGACAGGTACCGCCGTGTGTCGTCTTCGATCACCCGGATTTCGCCATAGGCATCATAGTCTTCAAAAATAATATTGCCGCCGTAAGACATGGGCAGAATCGACATCCTTGCTAGGCTGAGGGTTTAGGTATACAGTGGCGTCTGGCGAAGCTCTGCCAGGGTGCGGGCTCCGGCACAAAACATCGCCACTTTGAGTTCTTGGATCAGTTGGGCCAAGGCCCGTTCCACCGCTTCGCTTGACTCCAGAGCTGGCTGCAGCAGCGGTTGGGCAATGCTGATGGCGTCAGCCCCTAAGGCAATGGCTTTGGCGGCATCAAGGCCGGTGCGAATGCCCCCAGAGGCGATCACCACCCGATCCGGGGCGGCTTCCCGGCAAAGGCGGATCGACAGGGTGGTGGGAATGCCCCAATCGGCAAAAGTTTCACCCAAACGACGGCGCAATGGATCTGTTGCCCGTTGGCCTTCGATCAGGGCCCAGGAAGTGCCGCCTGCGCCACTCACTTCCAGGCCCCGGATTCCGGCGCGGCTGAGTTGTTCAGCGGCGCGGCGGGATAAGCCATTGCCACACTCCTTGGCAAAAATCGGGTAGGGTAATTGTGCACAGATTTCAGCCATCCGTGGCAGCAGGTCACGGAAATTGGTATCTCCCTCTGGTTGTACTGCTTCTTGTAGGGCATTGAGGTGAAAGTACAGCGCATCGGCGCCAATTTGTTCTACCGCTTGGCGGCATTGCTCGAAGCCAAACCCATAGTTGAGTTGGACGGCCCCGAGGTTGCTAAACAACAAGATATCCGGGGCCACATCCCGTACCTGAAACGTGCTCACGGTTTCGGGATGTTCAAAGGTAATGCGCTGGGAGCCAACGCCCATGGCGACGCCGACCTTTTGTGCGGCTTGTGCCAGATGGCGGTTGATGGTCTGCCCCTGCTCTGGGCCGCCGGTCATCGAGGAAATAATCACCGGTGCCGCCAATTTTTTGCCCAGCATCTCAAGGCTGATCTCCACGTCTTCGAGGGCAAACTCGGGCAGGGCTTCGTGCATAAACCAGCAGTCGTTAAAGCCCGTGCGCCGCAGGGGAAACTGGGACGTGGGCTGCAAAGCAATCGCGATATGATCGCGTTTACGGGTGGTAATGTCCATCGGGGGCCTCCATCGATTGCAAGGGAACCTCCCAGACGGCCAAGGCTCCGGCTTGTTCTACAGCATACCGCACCTGGGCTTGGGTCTGGGGGGTGACCAGGCTGATACAAATGCCTCCTAGACCCGCTCCCGAGAGTTTGGCTCCGAGCGCACCCGCTTGGCGAGCTGCGGCTGTAATTCTGTCTAATCCTGGGCTCGATACCCCCAGTGCCTGTAGCAGGGTGTGGTTTTGATTGAGTACCTCTCCCAGGCCAGGGGCATCCCCACATTCCAGGGCCTGCCGGGCCTGATGACTGAGGGCTCCGATTGCTTCCAGTTGGATTTGGCAATCGGTGGGGGTTTGCGCATATCGGGCACGGACTCCGGCCACCACTTCGCGGGTAGGGGGGCTGGGGCCGCTGTCGGCGATCAGGAAATGAAAAGGCCCTTGGATTATCGGGTACTCGGGAGGCTGGTTGCGCACAAACCACAGAGGCCGCTCACAGCCAATCACTTGTCCGTCAATGCCGCTGGGGGTGCCGTGGTAGAGGGTTTCGACGCGGTGAATCAGTGCCAGTTGGATCGGCAGGGGCAGGGGGCTGTTTTGGGCTTGGGCCAGAGCCCGGATAATGGCGGCGGTGACTGCTGCACCACTGCCCATGCCCCGGGCTACGGGAATGGAGCTGCGAATTTCCACTTCAAGATCGGGCCATGCTCCGCCCAAGTGGTTCAGGGTGTGATGGACCGCTGCCCCAAGGGGTGAAAGGGCTGCCAGGGGTGTATGGGCAAATAATTGCTCCCGCAGAGGGAGATCTGGGGCGCTCACGTGGATGCCCTCAGTGGTGGTGGTTCTGACGGTGCAGGTGGCTCGCAGGGAACTGACCGGGATCGCCAGTGCGGGTTGGCCGTATACGACCGCATGTTCGCCTGTGAGGATCAGTTTGCCACAGGCACTGGGGGAGTGCATAAATGATTTTGACATGGGCGTAGTCTTTTGTAACTCACAATCGAGAGGCTTTACAGCTATTAAAATATCATAACAGTTTCCATCTTTATGTGAAATTATGATAATAATGTAGTTTATTTATGTTTTTGATTATCATGTTATAATAATTATACCTATTTGACGCCATTGGAGTTACGACTGCGTGTTCAAAAAAATTTACGACTATATTATGGAAAAAGGATTATATAAACTTTTTCTCCCCAATCCGATTGGAACCCAACACCTCAAAGGGGATATTTTTGGCGGTCTGACGACAGGGGTTGTGGCATTGCCTCTGGCCTTAGCCTTTGGGGTCTCATCGGGCTTGGAACAAGGGGCGCAAGCGGGCCTGTATAGCGCTATTTTGCTGGGTTTTATGGCTGCTCTCTTTGGCGGAACGGCTCCCCAGGTCAGTGGCCCAACAGGGCCCATGACCGTCGTAGTGGCAGGGTTTATTGCGACCAGTAGCCAACCACAACACGTTTTTGCAGCGGTGATCTTGGGCGGGCTCTTACAAATTACCTTTGGGCTTTTGGGTTTGGGCCACTATATTCGTTATGTTCCCCGTTCTGTGATTTCGGGCTTTATGACCGGGATTGGCGTGATTATTTTCCTGTTACAAATTCAGCCCATGATGGGGGTCAAATCCGTTTCCGGCCCGCTTAAAGCGATGGCCGGGGCTCTGGGGGCTGTCACTCAGATCAATGGGGCTGCGTTTGTGCTTGGCTTGGTGACCATTGCTTTGATTTACCTGATTCCCCGCATTTCGAAAGCAGTTCCCAGTGCGCTGGTGGCCTTGATTGTCGCCACCGTAGCGGCTGAACTCCTGAAGTTGGATATTCCCCGCATCGGCGCTTTGCCTGCTGGGCTGCCGCAACTGCAATTCTTTATTCCCTCGGCTGATGCGCTCCCGACTATTTTCCTGGCCGCTTTATCGCTGGCGATTTTGGGCTCTTTGGACACACTCTTGGGGTCGGTGGTGGTTGATAACGTCACAGGCACAAAACACCACAGTGACAAAGAGCTGGTCGGTCAGGGGATGGGCAATATGGTTTCCGGGCTCTTTGGCGGTTTGCCAGGGTGTGGCGCGACCATGCGTACCCTGCTGAATATTAAAACCGGTGGCCGTACGGCTCTGTCAGGCGTGATTCATAGTTTCTTGTTGCTGGGTGTTCTGCTGGGGCTTTCTCGCTTTGCTGCCCTGATTCCCCTGTCGGTCTTGGCCGGGATCTTGGTCACGGTGGGCATTGGCATTATTGATTATCATGGGCTCAAGTTATTGCCCAAGTCTCCCAATGCCGACCGCATTGTGCTGATTTTGGTTTTGTTTTTAACCGTTTTTGTAGATCTGATTACTGCGGTGCAAATGGGCTTTTTGGTCGCCTGTTTATTGTTCTTAAAGAACCTGAGTGATCGGGAGATCACGCGTGGCGGTTCGCTCACGCCGATGGTGCTCAACGAATCACCCGAGGCACAGCTCTTGGCTGAACAGGTACGCGTCATTCAGGCCGAGGGGCCGGTCTTCTTTGGCACCAGTGAAGCGTTTATTTTGGCCCTGGAAGAGGACGTGACCGATCTCAAGGCGATTATTCTGCGTATGCCACGTGTGCCTTTGATTGACCAAACGGGGGCTTTTACCCTCAAGGAATTTGTGACGCGCATGGCTGAAAAAGGGATTCAGGTGGTGATTTCAGGCCTGCCTTCCGAACCTGAGTCGGTCTTACGCGATTTGCAGATCATTCCCGATATCCTGTCGGAAGATTCGGTTTACCCCTCGCTGGCCGAGGCGGTGGTAGGCTTGAATGCCAAAATTGCCGCCCATACCAGCCCAGTTTTAATCCCCCAACCTTATTTGCATAAAGTCGGGGGATAGGGTTTACGAATGTGCCTGTGGGTTAAAGTTTGGCTCCCAGGAGTTCACGGGCCCGCTCTAGGCTAATGTCCTTGAGTTGGACCATTTCAGCGGCGATCGCATCAATGGCGTCGCCGCTGGCACCGACTGTCATCGCGACCGTGCGGGCATGCAGGGCCATGTGACCTTTTTGGATACCGTCGGTGGCCAAGGCGCGAATCGCCGATAAATTTTGTGCCAAACCCACACAGACAATCACTTCCGCCAATTCGCGGGCGCTTTTGACCCGTGAAAATTTGAGAGCGATTTTGGCCATCGGGTGCAGCGAAATGGCTGCCCCAACGGTGCCAACGGCCATGGGCAGCTCAAGTTCTCCGACGAGGTTTCCGGCTTCATCGCGGTACCATTCGGTCATGGCACGATACTGGCCACTGCGGGCGGCATAAGCATGGGCTGCCGCTTCGACCGAACGCCAGTCGTTGCCGCTGGCAATGACCACTGCATCGACGCCGTTCATGACGCCTTTATTGTGGGTGACGGCCCGGTGGGGATCGAGAATGGCAAAGTTTTGGGCTTGGACAATGCCCTCAATCACCTCTTCACCTGTGAGGGTTTTAGTCGTGAGGCAATGGGGAGGGATGACGGCTCTAGCTTTGGCCAGACGGTGATCAGCCAAATTCGAAAGAATGCGCAGATAGACCTT
>DLGM01000375.1:6192-6484 GCA_002482705.1 Cyanobacteria bacterium UBA7694 | reverse complement strand
CCGCATTCTCGAACAGGCCCTTGCGCTGTTAAACGCCCAGGGCTACCAGGCAGTGACCACCCGGCAGGTGGCCCAAGCCGTGGGCATCAGCCAAGGTAACCTGTGTTACCACTTTCCCCACAAACAAGACCTGATCATGGCGCTTTACCAGCAGTTGGCCCAAGAATTTGATCAGACCTTTGCCGCCATTTCGCCGTTGGCACACCCGGCGGATCTGTTTCGCCACGTGTGGCGCTTGTGTGGTGTGCAGTACCGCTACAAATTTTTAATGCACCAATTTGTGGCGATTATG
>DLGM01000375.1:0-6179 GCA_002482705.1 Cyanobacteria bacterium UBA7694 | reverse complement strand
AATGGACACCCGCCGCGCCCAGTTCGAGCACATGTTCCAAGGTTTTCAGGCCCTCGGCTGGCTGCGCCCGGAGTTCGGCGCGCCGGAGCGAGAGCGATTTTTATGGCAGAACTATATCCTCGGTGATGGCTGGATGGGTGATCTGGACATTCTGCATCCCGGCAGCGACACAGAGAAGCTGCTGCTCGCCACCGACCTGCTGGTCTCGATGATCGAGCCCTGGCTCACGCCCGTCGGCACAGCCGCCCTGGCCCAAGGGCGAGCGGTTTTCTACCAAGAGCAAAACGTCACTCAGCAAGCTTGATCGCAGCCAGATACGTACTTAAGCTATAGGTCTTTAAAGCAGGATGTGAAAAAGTGGAGAGGCGCTCATCATTGGTCAAGAATATGCTCGCACCTGCGCGCAAAGCACAGGCCAATTGTAAAGCATCAGGCCCTTTAATTTGGCGCTGAGATCTCACTTCAGCAAATAAAGGAGCGATGGAAGCATCAATGGAGATCAACGGAATGCGATCAAAGAGGTGCTGATAATGAAGAATTAAATCCGTACGCTGTTCACGGGTGGGCTTCACCAAAGTTTCACAGACAGTGAGTGCCGAGGTAATCAGCGGCAAACGCTTTTGGCGCATGTGTTGCACCAATAACTCCACCTGAGTGACATAGGGAGCGACATTCTCAACGAGATAAATGAAAAGATTACTGTCCCAAAAAACGCCGCTCACCAATCCGCTCTCAATTCGGCAATGTAGGCATCTGGATCCACATCTTTCCAGAGCTCAGCCCCGGCACCCTTAAATGCCAAAACAGCATCTAAGCTGTCATCCACTTTCATCGCCTCTTGACGCTCCCGTTTCGCTAAAAGGTAATCCATAAACTGGAGGACTTCTTCTTGAATATCTTGGGGTAAGGCATTAAAGCGTTCTGCTGCTCCCATTATTTACCTCCTATGGGTTCAAGCACTGAATTTGCTTGAAAATAAAAGACGGACATCTGAACTGCTTTTTTTATTCTAGCTGATAGCCAATTAATTAGCGAGGCGTCGTGCCGTTTTCGGCTGAGCCAACCATTGGGCCAACTCAGGGGCTGACCAAGTATTGAGCACATCCGCCGGGGTTAAGCCTCCTTTGCGCGCAATCCCCACCCCATAACGCATGACGTCAAGGCCATCGACACTGTGGGCATCTGGGTTAACGGCAATTTTAATGCCCCGGTCGCGGGCCGGGCCACAATAACGGCAATCCAGATCCAGGCGGCTGGGGTGGGCATTGAGCTCAATCGCCGTGCCGGTTTCGGCACAGGCATCGAGGATGCGGGCCATATTGAGCGGGTAACCTTCGCGGGCGAGCAGCAAACGCCCGGTCAGGTGGCCAAGCATCGTCACCGCCGGGTGATGAATCGCCTTGACCAAGCGATCGGTCATCTCTTCCTCGCTCATTTTAAAGCGGCTGTGCACCGAGGCAATCACAAAATCAAAGCTCGCGAGCAGTTCGTCGTCATAATCGAGGCTGCCATCGGGCAGGATATCGACCTCAATGCCACTGAACAGGTAGAAGTCAGGGTATTTCTCGCGCAGGGCGGCAATTTCAAGCTGTTGGGCGCGCACCCGCTCCACTTCCAAGCCATGGGCATACACCGCCGACTGGCTGTGTTCAGACACACCCAGATAATGGTAACCGCGCGCCTGACAGGCCTGCACCATGGCCTCTAGGGTATCGGCCCCGTCGCTCCAAGTGGTGTGGGCATGTAAAGCCCCCTGGATATCACGGTTTTGCACCAGCACCGTCGCAGAGCCACTGGCCGCAGCCTCGATTTCACCCATATTTTCACGGCGCTCCGGGGGAATATAGACCAGCCCAAGCCGGGCAAAAATCGCTTCCTCATCGGCACACAAAATCGCTTCCTCGCCCTGAAACAGCCCGTATTCATTGATTTTCAGGCCCAACTCTTTGGCACGGCCACGCAGGGCGGTATTGTGCTCTTTGCTGCCGGTAAAGTGCAGCAGCGCATGGGGAAACTCCGCATCACTGACCAAGCGTACATCCAGGCTTAAACCGGAGGCCAAACGAACGCTGGTTTTGGTCAACCCCTGGCCAATCACTTCGGTCACCATCGGTAGTGTGGCAATCGAGGCCATCAGGCCTTCGCGATCCGCCTCGGCACAACTGCCAACAATATCGATGTCTTTGACAATTTCCTTGTGGCGACGCAGGCTCCCGGCCAACTCCAGGCGAATCAGGCGCGGATCGGAGCGCAGGGCCGCCAAGACCGCTTCGGCTTTTTCCCGGGCAAAGGGGTATAAAAACTTGCCCTGGCGGCTTTTGAGCTGCTCAATACCTTTGAGAATATTGGTCTGGGTTTTGGCGCCAAACCCTTTCATGGTCACCAAACGGTTTTCATGGCAGGCGTACTCTAGCTCACCGAGCGAGGCAATGCCCAAATCTTCGTACATGGCTTTGACTTTTTTGGGGCCAATGCCGGGCAGTTGCAAAATGTCGAAGAGCCCGGCGGGAATGCGGGCTTTGAGGGCATCATATTCGGGATCTGGCTCCCCTTTAAAAAAGCCCTGAATCAGCTGGCTGAGGCCTTTGCCAATGCCTTTGACCTGTTCGAGCTGCCCGCCTTCCACCAATGTGGCAAAATCCTCGGTCAAGCCTTCGAGGGTACGCATCGCGTTTTGATAAGCACGGATGCGAAAGACATTGGCCCCATCCAGTTCAAGTAAGAGGGCCAGTTCTTCAAGGTGGGCAATGACGTCGGCTTTGGTGGCCATAGGGCGTTCTCCTGGGGGTTGTGTTCATGCCTATTATAGCCAAATAAAAAATCCCAGGGTGTGCATCCTGGGACTCCCGCTCGTGTATAACCGTCTATCCATTTTGCCCGAAGGCCTGTCTTGGATATGCTCTTAGCATAAACCAAGCATGTAACGGGCAAATTTTTTTTTGATAACAGGCCAATGTTTTTGATGACAATTTGATTGCAAGCACATCACAACCGGGGTATGCTGTCACCTAATCCGCCCTTTGGAGCATATTTATGAGCGATGAAGTCACTATTTTTGACCGCATTCTGGCCGGGGAGATTCCCGCCAACAAGGTCTATGAAAACGAGCATATTCTGGCTTTCCACGACGTGGCCCCCCAAGCACCGGTGCACGTCTTGGTCATCCCCAAACATAAGCTGGTGAGCTTTAGCGATCTGGCTGACGCCCCGGCTGAAGTGGTCAGTCAACTCTTCCAAGGCGCATCCCAAGTCGCCCACCAACTGGGTCTGGCCGAAAATGGCTACCGAGTGGTGATCAATACCGGCCATGAAGGTGGGCAAACGGTGAACTATATCCACCTGCATATCTTAGCGGGTCGCCCGCTCCAATGGCCGCCGGGCTAATAAAACTGGATGTCAGCCCTCAGCAAACTCTCCAGCGCATGGAGCGCTTCTTGGGTTGAGGCGATGAGCTCCGCATCCCCTTTGCGTTGGCGCAACTGTAAGGCTTGGGAGAAACACTGGTAAGCCTCTTGGTATAACCCCTGCTCAACCAGCAGTTTACCCATATGCTGAAGGGCAAAATCACGGTAGCTGGCTGCCGCAGGCTGTTCACTGAGCGTCAGGGCCTGGCTGAAGAGCAGCATGCCGCGGTGGACATCTTCGCGGTAGTGATAAAGTGTCCCCAAACGAATGAGGTTGGCGGCTTCACGGGCCGTATCCCCCAGCGTCTGCGACAATTGTACGGCCTCTTTCAGCCAGCGTTCGGCCAGGTCCCACTCTTCGAGAGACCGGGCCACAGCCCCCAATTCACCCAACAGGGCTAAATAGGCCTGCAGCGAATCGCCACGGGCGGTCTCAAGGGCCGGAATTCCGTCTCCAAGGCGCTGGCGCAGGGTTGCATCATGGGGCTGAGTTTGGCGCAAAAATCCGGTGCTCAAGGGTTAAAAATCCTCGAAGTCGGAAAAGTCATCAAAGCCCGCACCACTGCCAGCCACGCGGGTCTGTTTTTGGATATTGATATCCGCGATCAGCCAACGGTCACCACTTTTACGCAAAATATACAGGGCTTCTTCATCGACCGTGCCGGTGATATCAGTCACTCGGCGTTTAAGGCTGGCACTGGCAGAAGCCTCTGACTTACTGGTGATGTTGAGTTCTTGTAAATGATGACGCGTTTGCCCCATAAAAACCTGATTGCCATAGGTTTCTAAATCACGGCGCAACTGGGAATCGGGGTAAATCGTATTCAAAAGAGCGGTCAGATCCTGAGTATTGATCGCATTGATATTGTCTTCAACAGTTTTACGGATTTGGGCATCGACACTCACCTGGGCATTGGCTGCGACTTGCGCCGCAGGAGTGGGCGGGGCCGCAGGTTGCGAAGAGGGAGAAGAAGAAGGTAAAACCACATTGACAACTTGACTGACTTTACCCCCATCACAAGCGGTCAGCAGCAGGAGCGTCACGAGGGAAGAAATAACTTTACGCACAGTCACACCTATCGGGAAAATTCTATTCAAAACACTGATTTTAGCATAACACAGCCCTAAACCCTTGTCATTGCCTCTCAAGACACTGACTCACAGAAAAAACATGGAGGGGGCTCCCCCCCATACGCTGGCAATTTAGACATGACACATTTACAACACAGGAAAAAACCCAAAAGTATCTAACAACAGCCAATTATGATAATTTTATTCATCTTATCTCATTTTTTAAACATAGGCGACACTACTCCTATTAAAAACCAAACTTTTACAGTTCAAATCGGGAAAATCACTTAAGACTATTGCCGGATCGCCGAGGATTATAATAATCTGATTAAGAGCCCCTTGCCCGTTCTCAACAGGAGGAACCCTTGTGTCGTCACGCTCTTTTTACATTGTAGAAGATGACCACGCCAATGCCACCATACTGCGCATGAAGCTCGAACTGCATGAACAAACCATTGCTGGGGAATCCGATAATTACGAGGATGCGCTGGTACAAATCCTTAAAACACCTGTAGATGTCATCTTAATGGACATTCACCTCAATGGCCCCAAAACAGGCGTGGATCTTGCCCAGACCTTACGCAATCACAATATTTTCACACCGATCATTTTTACCACGGCCGCCAGTGATCACTGGCTGATTGAAAACCTCTTGCGCGAAATCAAGCACCTTGAACCCTGTAGCTGTGTCCACAAACCGATTTCATTTACCGCCCTCAATCAAGAAATTCAGTTGCTCATTCGTTGATCTGAAACCACAGGCTCAGAGGCGTATGGTCGGAACTGCGCACATCCGTTAATAAATGGGCTTCTCGCACCTGCAGATCGCGGGTAAAGACATAGTCCAATAACAGCAGACGGCGGTGCTCATTGGCAAAATGCACCTGTGCAATCCCATGGCTCTTCATTTCTTGCAGTAAAAGGTCACGGCGCGAGCGATTCCAGGTATTAAAATCACCGGCAAACAAAACCGGGCCCGCATGCCGATCAATCACACTGCCAATTTGCCGCAATTGCTGCTCAAAGGCTTTAAGGGGACGAAAATTAATGAAGTGTGAATTAATAATCAGTAATTGGCGGGCACTGCCCTGAATCGGATAATAACTAAAGGCCGTACTTTTCGGCGTATTTAAAAAGGGTTCACGTACCGGGCCATGGCGGTTAAACGCATGGCTTTCCTGAATACGGGTGCCGGTCAAGACCCCAAAGGCCTGTTGCTGCTGGGCAAAACTTTCCCCAAAGATCCAGCTATAAGCCGGATCATAGTGGTCAATGTGTTCTTGGCTAAAATTGACACAGGCTTCCTGGAGCAACAGGATGTCGTAAATCGGGTGTAGCAGGTTAAAATCATGGGCCCATTTGCGCCGTTTGCTTTTGAGAATATTCCAGCTCATGACCCCGTAGTCGATGCCTGGCTGAAAAGAGAGATGAGGGCTATTGCCAAAACGCCTTAAACTACTGGCTTCATCGGGAATCAGTGGCATGGGTCAGGCCCCAAAGCGGTAGGCCCCATAACCCACCACCTGATCCCGTGGCCCCGCTGTATCACCAGAGTTGCGATAATCGAGCTGGGTTCCCTGCCAACCCGCCGTGCGCGCCACATCCATCAGCGCCAGCACCCCAATCAGGCCACAGGCGTCCCCCTCGGTTGCCATACGCTGTATGTCTAGGGCCGGAATCGCTTGGTTGGCCGTCTCATCAATG
>DLGM01000480.1 GCA_002482705.1 Cyanobacteria bacterium UBA7694 | reverse complement strand
TCTTTGCTGGTCGTGGGCGTGGTGGCCATTATTGGCTTTCACCTGAACTGGTGGGAAGGCCGCAAGTTTTTAGAAATCCCCCGCCCGCTCGATTATTTGGTGGTTATTAATGTCCTGACCTTCGTTTTTAATATCGGCATGACCATCTTTCGTGGCAAGCAGTTCAGTACCACGGGCATGGTTTTGTATCTGGGGCTGGTTTCGGCTGCGTTGCTCTATTTGCCCGGCATGATTTGGTTTGACAGTCAGACCCTTGATTCTTATTTCCGCTGGTGGGTGGTTCACCTGTGGGTCGAAGGGGTCTGGGAACTGATCATGGGCTCCATTTTGGCCTTCTTGCTGATCAAGCTGACTGGTGTAGACCGGGAAGTGATCGAAAAATGGCTCTACGTCATTGTTGGGTTGACCTTTATTTCTGGCATTCTTGGTACGGGTCACCACTACTACTGGATTGGAGCCCCCAAATACTGGTTAGCCGTGGGGGGCTTTTTCTCGGCGCTGGAACCGTTGGCCTTTTTGGCCATGGCCTTGTTTGCCGTTGCCATGTACCGCAAAAGTGGGCGCAACCACCCCAATAAGATTTCGTTGTTGTGGACTATTGGCTGTGCAATCCTGTCGTTTGTTGGGGCCGGATTTTTGGGTTTTGCCCACACTATCCCGCAGGTCAACCTGTATACCCACGGTACTTTGGTGACTGCCATGCACGGGCACTTGGCCTTCTGGGGCGCTTATGCCATGATCGTCATGGCGATTATCACTTACGCCCTGCCAGAAATGACCGGGCGCAAACTCTGGGACAATGCCATGGGGCATTTGGCCTTCTGGACGTCTAATATTGGCATGGTCAGCATGACGGCAGCCTTTGCCGTGGCTGGGGTCACCCAGGTTTATCTGGAGCGGCGCATGGGCCTTGACTTCCTCACGGTACAGCAGGAAGTAGAACCCCATTTCTTGGGGCTGGTGCTGGCAGCCACGCTCTTTACCTTTGGTATTGTGCTCTATATCTGGAACTTCATCCGTTTTGGCCTGCCTTCCAATGAAGTGCGTTTGCAGCCGCTGGAAGAAGACGGAGGAGAAGCGCATGGCTACGCGACCCATCCCGCCTGAGGTTGCCGTGGAATCGATCCCCAAGCCGGAAACCTATCTGCCCTATTACTGCCCGATCGATCAGGAGTGTGATGTTTTTATCCATGCTTGGCGGTGTCAGTTGCCCCTGTTGTTAAAAGGCCCGACGGGAACCGGCAAGTCGCGTTTTGTCGAGCATATGGCGGCTCGGCTGGAGCGGCCCTTGATCACCGTTTCTTGCCACGAGGAAACTTCCGCCGTTGATCTGGTGGGGCGTTACCTAATCCAAGGGGCTGAAACGGTTTGGCAGGATGGCCCCTTGACGCGGGCGGTGCGCAGTGGTGCGATTCTCTATTTGGATGAGTTTGCGGAGGCTCGCCCCGATACGCTGGTGGCTTTACATGCCCTGACAGACCACCGGCGCTGTTTGTATATCGATCGCTTGAATCAGGAGCTGCAAGCCCCGGAGACCTTTATGCTGGTGGCTTCGTTTAACCCGGGTTATCAGCGTGGTCTCAAGGAGCTGAAGCCTTCTACACGTCAGCGCTTTTTGGCGCTGCACTTTGATTATCCATCCGCTGATCTAGAAGCTCAGATTGTCAGCGCTGAAAGTGGCGTAGCGGTCGTGAGTGCCCGCAAGTTGGTGCAGTTCGCTCAGAAGGTGCGCCAGGGGGTTGAGTTGGGCCTCAGTGAAACGGTGTCTACACGTCTGTTGGTGGATGCTGCTCAGCTGATCGCAGCGGGTTTACCGTCCCGGTTGGCCTGTGAAGTGGGTGTGATTGAGCCGCTCAGCGATGATCCTGACACCCGCCAAGCCCTGCGGGATCTGGTGGCATTGATTTTTTAGGAGAGAAACATGGATTGGCAGGAAAAAACCTTTCATCGTGTCTGGCACTGGGTCAAAGCGCTCAAGGGCTGGGGCTTGAACGGTAATGCGACCTCGGAGCAGCTACAGCGGGATGCCCAGAGTGTGACGCTAGAGGCCATTCGGCCTGAGTTGACACTGCTGGCCCGGTTGCTGACAGGGGCACCGATTGAGGTGCTGACTGCCGAAGCGGAAGGCGGATGGCGCGATCAGTTTTTTTACCTGCCATCGGCCTTTTGCTTGGGGCAAAGCTCCGCAGAAAATCGTAGCTTTTATGTCTTTCGGGTGGTTTGTCTGAGTGGGCAGCGCCAGTTGGGCTTGAACTGGGAACCGAATCAGAAGGGGGATCTGGCCGAATCCCGTGAGCGGGCCGCCGCCGGGGCCGAACACCTGCTGGCGGCTTTAACCCCAAATTACCCCGGCTTGGCAGCAATTTATGCAACTTTCCAGCAGCGTTTGCTTGAACAAGAACTGCCTGAATATTGGCTCTGGGGGCGCTGGATGGTTCCGTTACAGCCCCTGTCTGCGGCGGTAGGCAAACCCTCACATGAGTCAGAAAAGTTGGGGGACAATCAGCAGACCGTGTTACAGGCCCCGGCCCGCGAAGAGGTCAACGTGTTGTTTGAAGACCGCGAGGCGATGGACATGT
>DLGM01000214.1:8067-14185 GCA_002482705.1 Cyanobacteria bacterium UBA7694 | reverse complement strand
CAGAGGCCAATACAACCAAGGTTTTTTTCATCGGATATCACCTGAAGGGGAAGTACTTCAGAGTACCTGATTTTGCCCGCAGCGCCAAATATAGATATGAAAGAATGATAAAAGCCTCAATCTAGGCTAAAACACATCACTCAATAAATGGGTGGCCCGTTCAGGAGTCACACGCATGGGGTCGCCCCCTATTGCTGGAACTCGGTACAGTTGTGTCTCTCCCCCACGGCTCGATTGGAACACCAACCATTTGCCATCACGGGTCCAAAGGGGCAGGGTATCCCCAGCGCCCAAGGTAATTCGCTTCGCAGTTTTTGCATCATCCACAGCCACTACCCAAATCGCCTGCTCCGGGTCACGGGTCGGCGCATTCTCACCGCTGGTGTCAAGCTCACCGGGTACAACAAACGCCAATTGTTTACCATCCGGTGACCAAGCAGGTGTTTGTGCCACTTGATCCGTCAGGAAAACGCGACGCTGGCTGCCATCAGCCTGCATCAATGCCAAACGCCAAATATTGTTTTGTTGCGTCAAATAGGCAATTTGTTGCCCATCGGGCGACCAGCGGGGATAAAAATCAGCGGTACCCACTGGCGTTAAGCAGGTGGGCGTCGTTGCGGTCAGCGTCTGTTGGCAAATACGGCGATCGGCCTGTAAGAACAAGACCTGCTGCCCGTTGGGTGACCAACGGGGGAAACGCCCCATTCCCAAAGGTTTGGGGGACTCACCCAAAGAAAGGGTGTAAATGCGTTCGGTATTGATAGCCCCCTGATGAAATGTCACCCGCTGACCTGTGGTATCCCATTGGGGAGAGCCCAGCGGCTCAGCAGTTGTGTACAAGGTTTCAAAAGCCCCCGTATAGGGGGTAAAACGCAAGAGTTCGTAGTTTTGCTCCCGACGGGAGACCAACACCATCGAGCGCCCATCGGGATGCCAAGCGGGTTGGGTGCAACTGTCGCTGGGACAAGCACCTAAAACTTGTCCAGAAACCAAATCCTGTTCGTAGACCTGATAACGCCCTTCGCGGTTGGCAGCAAAAGCCACTTTTCCCGTCTGGGTCGCATCAGAGACGGTCGGCTGCCCGGGAAGTTGGCAGGCC
This sequence comes from Cyanobacteria bacterium UBA7694, assembly GCA_002482705.1. Classification (GTDB taxonomy): domain Bacteria; phylum Cyanobacteriota; class Sericytochromatia; order UBA7694; family UBA7694; genus UBA7694. Next base: position 13,086 of record DLGM01000214.1, on the reverse strand, counting down.
GATAACAGGCTGAACAAGCCCATTCCAAGGGCAAAAATGGAAAATCGCAGGATGGTCATAGGGAGTAGTCTAACAAAATCCGGCTTTGTTTGACCAGCAGGGGCGTATTGTATACGCCCCCACACAGGTGGTGCTAACACCCCACAAGGAGCCACGGTGGCTCCAACATTGCTCAAAAATCCTTAAGCCTGATCCGGTACAAACGACACCTGCCCCATGAAATCAGCCTTCCCCAAGGGCACCCCATTGGCGCGCAAAATGGCGTAGGCGGTGGTCAGGTGGAAATAGATATTGGGAATGGCAAACTGGTGGAAGTAGTTGGGACCGGATAAGTGCATGCCGGGAAGCCAGGGAAAACGCACTTCCACAGCTTCAACCCCACTGAAGTCAGCGGTTCTTAAAGTTTCTTCCACAAAGGCCAAGGTGCTGGCAATCCGGGCATGTAATTCGGGGAAGGTGGCTTCGTTGTCTTCGTGTTTAGGAGCTGTCGTGCCAGTCATACGGGCAGTGCATAACTTGACGTTGTCACAGGCTGTCTGCACCTGCTTGACCAAGGGAAACTGATCGGCAAACAGGCGCGCCTGAACCAGATTGTTAACGTCAAACTTGCGTTCTTCAGCATAAGCCTCGGCTTTGGTGAGTTGTTTATCCAGACTTTTGAGCATTTCGGTAAATTGATGTAAAACAACGGCGTACATGTGGGAATCCTCCAGAAAAATCAGTGCGGGTATTATACCGTCTGCCATACAACGACGGGAGAACTCAGCCCCAGCTCACCTCAAGAAACATGGAGACACATTTAGAACTGAAAGGTTGCGCCCTTATGAACCAGGGTGGTTGATAGATACCCACACCTGTTCTAGCGCTGCCTCTGGTACATCCAAATCGAGATAAACTTGCCCCACGTCTTGCAGCAAAACCCAGCGAACCCGATTGCCACGGGCTTTTTTGTCGTGTTTAATGTGGTTTCGCAGAACAGGCCACGCGAGAGCGGGTAGCGGTGGGACGGGGATCTGCCACAACAGGGTCAAGAGGCGTAGGGCTTGTGCCTCCGGTAAATGGCCACAGACCTGGGAAAGTTTTACGGCAAAACGCATGCCCCATAAGACCGCTTCCCCATGGCGGAACGACCCATAAGCAGTGGCGGCTTCCAGGGCATGACCAAAAGTATGACCAAAATTGAGCACTTCGCGAATGCCCAAAACATCGTGTTCATCAGCAGCCACAGCCTGGAGCTTGAGTTCACAGCAGCGGGCCACAGCGGGAACCAGCACAGCCGGGTCAAGAGCCAATAGCCGCCGCCAATGCTGTTCTAACTCGGTTAAGAATTCAGGGCTGTAGGTGAGGGCATATTTCACAATTTCCCCTAAACCAGAGATCCGATCGCGCTCGGGCAGGGTATTTAAACAAGCCGGATCACTGAGCACCAAACTGGGCTGGTGAAAGGCCCCAATCAGGTTTTTGCCACGCGGATGATTCACCGCCGTTTTGCCGCCCAAGGCACTGTCCACCTGGGCCAGCAGAGTTGTAGGCACTCCGACCCAGCGAATGCCGCGCTGATAAGTGGCGGCCACAAAACCGGCGGCATCACCAATCACACCACCGCCAATGGCAACCAGAATACTTTCGCGGGTCGCTTTTAAATCGAGCAGAGCGCCATATACCTCCATCAGGGCATCGAGTTGCTTAAAATCCTCGCTGACAGACACACTCAAGCGAGCGGTGGCCCAGCCCCGGTGTTGTAACTCGGCTTCGAGCGGATCTGCCAAAGCCGACACGGCCTGATCGACCAAAATCAGGGCTTTGGGGGCCTCTCCGCCGTCGGGCCAGTGGGGCAAGGTAGTCAGCAAATCTTGCCCGACCACTACCGGGTACTCCCCATGGGGCAACTTCAGCCACAGGGTCTGGCTCATGCTTCGCCGGTCGGCCGCGTCTTTTTGACCCAGGCCTTAATGCGGGGCTTGAGCTCACGCATTGAGTCAGCACCAAATTTATCCAAGATGGCCTCGGCCAAAACCAAAGCCATCAGGGCTTCGCAGATCACGGCAGCCGCCGGAACAGCACAGGTATCCGAACGCTCAATGTGGGCTTTGGCGGCTTCACCGGTATGGGCGTTGACCGAATCGAGGGGGCGCATCAGGGTGGCAATCGGTTTCATAGCGGCGCGCATGACTATTGGCTGGCCAGTGCTCATACCGCCGGTAATGCCACCCGCGCGATTGCTGAGGTAGCGCACTTGCAAGGGGCTGTCACCAGGGGCCATTTCATCGTGGGCCTCGGAGCCAAAGACGCGCCCGGCTTCAAAACCGATGCCCAATTCTACGCCTTTAATGGCATTCATGCTTAAAAAGGCCTCGCCCAGAGCCCCTTCTAAGCGACGGTCCCATTGGCTATAGCTGCCCAAAGCCACAGGGACGCCCACAGCATATACCTCAAAAATGCCGCCCAGGGTATTGCCGGTGGTGCGGGCTTCATCAATTGCAGCAATCATGGCCGTTTCGGCCTCAGTCCCCAGACAGCGCAAGGGGCGCTCATCCACAGCCGCATTTAACTGATCAATGGGAACATTCAGGGGAGTCGGATCAGCCACAGCTCCAATTTGGGTCACGCGGCTGGCAATGTGAATGCCCAATTCTTCTAAAAAGCGGCGGGCGATCGTGCCCAAAGCCACACGCATGGCCGTTTCACGGGCGCTCGAACGTTCAAGGACATTGCGCATGTCAGCATGATCATATTTAATACCACCCACCAAATCGGCGTGCCCTGGCCGGGGCACCCCCACTTGGCGCTTGACCGGACCCGGCACCGGATCCACAGCCATAATCTGCTGCCAATTTTTCCAGTCTTTGTTGTGAATCAACAGGCCAATCGGAGCCCCCAGCGTCTTGCCATGGCGCACCCCACACAGAATGTCCACGTGGTCATCTTCAATCTTTTGACGATTGCCGCGCCCGTAACCAAGCTTGCGACGGCGCATGTGTTGCTGTAGATATTGAGAGCGCAGGGAAATCCCGGACGGCAGGCCTTCTAGAATTCCCATCAGCGCCTGGCCGTGGGATTCCCCGGCGGTGAGATAACGCAGCATCAGTCGAGGTAGCGCACTTGGGTGCGTTCTGTGTCGATACAGCGGTGGCGGCAGGCCAATTCAAAACCGAGTTTGCAGGCTTTGTCAAAGTCTTGGTTAGAGAGGTCGCAGCGCTTGAGCTCGCGATGGGCCTGACCGCGGAAGAAATAGGCCTCTCCGTTTGTCGGCGCCAGAGCAACCGCTTTGTTCAAATCGGCCAGAGCCAGGGCAAATTTTCCCTTGTGCTCATAAACTTTGCCGCGCATTAACCAAGCATGAGCGTTTTTAGGCTGAAGCTTAACCAGTTGGGTATAATCGGCCAACATGCCGTCATAGTCCTGCAAACGCTCATAGACCTTGGCACGGGTAGCATAGGCCTCGGCATTGGCCGGGTCTAGGGAAATGGCCCGCTCCAAATCATTGAGCGCCTGATCGCTGATGAAACGGGCAGCATAGGCCTGACCTCGTGCTAGGTAGATGTCCGCTCCGCGCATGCCAAGTTGCATGGCACGGGCATAACTTTCGACGGCCCGGTCATAGTTTTTGAGTTGGAACAACACTTGGCCACGGCGATAATAGAGATTGGCATTGCGCTGATCAAGACGCAGTGCCCCATTGTAATCTTCAAAAGCAGCACTCCAATTGCTTTTGGTTTCATAAGCACGGGCACGGTTGACAAAGAAAGCGGAAACCGTATTGTCCAGCTCAATCGCACGCGTGAAATCATCAATGGCGTAGTCTGGATTGCCATCGGCACTGTACACCGTACCGCGATTGTTGTAGGTATAGGGGTTACTCGAATCTTGGCGCGCCGACTGGGACAGATCTTCAATCGCCATATTATTCTGTTTGAGCAAAGCGCGCACATAACCGCGCTGGGCATAAAAAGCCGGTTCTAGGCTATTGAGCTTGATCGCACGAGAGTAATCACTATTGGCCGCCGAATAATCTTGCAGGAGTTGGGCCGCCAGCGCACGGGTGCTGTAACCAAAGGCATAATCGGGCTCAAGGCTTACCACTTTGCCCGCCAACTCGCGCATCTGCTGATAACTTTGGGCCTTATTGCCTTCAAAAGCACGCAGGGCCGTTTCAAGCAGCGCTGTCGCTTGGTAGCGGTTATCGAGGTTTTTTAAAGCTTGTGAAGAAACGCTGCTGGCGCTTAAGCCCTGGCGATAGTCGTGGGCCAATTCGTCATGGCGGACCGCCAACTGCTTATAACTTTTAAATAACAGGTGTTCTTGTTTGATGCGCTTGAGCAAAGCCGGTACCTGATCCGTATCCAAGGTCAGGGTGGTGCTCAGCGTACGGCTGGATTCGCCTCCGGTATTGCCTGCGGCCTGCTCACGGTGGGTAATTTTGCCCATGCGCAGTACCAGCCCAGTCAGTTCAGTATCTGTCAGCAAACGCCCCTCTAACTCAGGCAAGGTTTCAATAAAGGCCAAGGTTTGTTTTAACGCTTCGCGCTCACTTTCCAGTTCGGCCAAACGGCGGACACTGCCAGCCATCGAACCACTGGTTTCAACAATTGGGGTGGTCGCTTCAAAGGTTTTTACTTCCGCATGGGCGGCAAACCCAGACAACAGCAGGGTGATAGCGGTCAGGCTCACAAGTTTCTTCACACGCTTCTCCTTGGGGCTTGTTATGGCAAGAGCCAATGGGCTGCTTACTAGAACACGATACAATTTTTAACATACTGACTATAGCACAGGATTCTCAAGGATGCACGGGGCGCAGGACACAGGTTAAAGGGATTCAAGGGGCAGAATATTCTGCGCTTGTTATCCCCGCGAGAGCGGTCCTTGTAACGTGAGCATCTGTGACAACGCATTTACAAATCCGTGACAAACCATTTAACAAGGCCCCATCTTGCGTTTACATAAGGGTGCTAAACTCAAGCCATAAACGCTTTTACAGGAGACCTTATGAAATCGATTGAATCCTGGTTCGATTGGCTC
>DLGM01000214.1:0-8016 GCA_002482705.1 Cyanobacteria bacterium UBA7694 | reverse complement strand
GCGATCTGCTCAAAGGGGCCGGGACAGCCGGTGCCCTGATCATCGGCGGCCCCCTCCTGGGCAGCTTGGCGGCCTGTTCCCCCCCGGCTACCGGAAACACGACGGGAGCTACCGGTATCAATAGCGCTTTGAGCCCCAATTGTGTCTTGAGCCCAGAACAAACCGAAGGCCCCTATTACGTAGAAGCCAGTAAGGTACGCCAAGATATCACTGAAGGCAAAGCAGGAGCTGCTTTTCATCTCACCCTGACGGTCATCAATGCCAATACCTGCCAACCGATTCCCAATGCCATTGTTGATATTTGGCATGCCGACGCCGAAGGCCTCTATTCCGGGTACCCCAACCAAGGGGGGAGAGGCCGCAGCATTGACACCACCGGGCAAACTTTCCTGCGGGGCATGCAAGTGAGTGGCAGCAATGGGCAAACCACCTTTCACAGCATTTACCCCGGTTGGTACCCTGGCCGCACCAGCCATATCCATTTTAAAGTGCATTTCAACGACAATACCCGTGTCACGGCGCAATTGCACTTCCCGGAAGACATTTCCACGGCCATTTATACCCAGCAAGCGGCCTACAAAGCACGGGGCGACAAAGACACAACTAACGCCCGTGATGGAATTGTCAGCGGCACTCCCAATGCCGACCGCCTGTTGCTGAACGTACAGCGCCAGGGGGATATCTACGTGGCCAATCACACGATTGGAATTGCGATTAATTAAGAGCAAGAGCGTCGGCCGTCGGCATTTTTGTGGGGCGTAGGCGATACGCCCCTATGGGTTTATCTACCCCCCACCGGCCATCACGGGTAAAATGAAAGCATACTAAGGGAGCATGGCTGCGTCCTTGCTCCAAAGGAATGGTCCTGTATGAAAGAAGTTGTCATTGTTGATGCCGTCCGCACTCCGTTCGGCAAATTTGGTGGTGGTCTCGCCGCTTTAAGCGCTGTAGATTTGGGCGCTCACGCCATCAGCACCCTGTTAAAAAAATATCCGCAAATCAGTGATGACCTGATCGACGAAGTGATCATGGGCATTGTGGTCAATGCGGGTGTGGGTCAAATCCCCTCGCGCCAAGCAGCGGCCAAAGCTGGGCTCGGCGTCCACGTCAAATCGACGACCATCAACAAAGTCTGCGCCTCGGGTATGCGCGCTGTCTCGCTGGCCGCGCAAATGATCCGCGCGGGCGACGGCGACGTATATGTCGCCGGTGGCATGGAGAGTATGAGCAATACCCCCTATCTGCTGCCCAAGGCCCGGTGGGGAGCCCGTATGGGAGATGCCCAACTGGTGGACGCCATGATCCACGACGGCCTGTGGTGTGCATTCCATGATGTACACATGGCCATTCATGGTTCCAATGTGGCCAAAGAATTTGGCATTACCCGCGAAATGCAAGACGAGTGGGCCTTGCGTAGCCACCAGCGGGCCGCTCAGGCGATTGCCTCGGGCCGCTTTGCCCAAGAAATTGCCCCGGTCACTATCCCCCAAAAGAAAAAAGATCCGCTGGTGATCAGCCACGATGAAGCCGTGCGCGCTGACACCTCTTTGGATAAACTGGCCAGCCTCAAGCCGGTCTTTGACGCCGAAGGCTCGATCACCGCAGGCAACGCCCCTGGCGTCAATGACGGCGCAGGAGCAGTGCTGGTCATGAGCCGCGAGAAGGCCGATGCACTGGGCCTGAAACCCTTAGCCCGCATTGTCGCCCACGCTGAAGTGGCCGAAGATTACCCCTACCTGGCCACCGTTCCGGCCCTGGCAATTAAAAAGGCGGCCCAGAAAGCCAACCTGAGCATTGATCAGCTCGACCTGATCGAAATCAACGAAGCCTTTGCTGCCGTCGCCCTGACCAGCACCAAGCTGCTGGAAGTGAACCCAGAGATTGTCAATGTCAATGGGGGCGCAATTGCCATGGGCCACCCGATTGGAGCCAGCGGTGCCCGTTTGGTCGGCACCTTGGTACATGAGCTGATTCACCAGGGCAAACGCTTTGGGGCCGTCGCCATCTGTAGTGGGGCCGCCCAAGGGGATGCCATCCTGCTTGAGAATCTGACCTAATGCCATTTTCCCAAGAGCCGCCCGATGCCAATGTCATCAACGTGATCACCCTCGACAGTGATGTCGAGCGGCTCTTGGCGAACAGTCTGGTTGATATTGGGCTGGGCCCCGAGCTACGCTTAGAGCCCAGCTTGCAACAGCGGTTTCTCACCCAGTTGGAAGCCGCTCTCACCTGGTGCTGGCAGGAAGGTTACCAAAAGACCGCCCTGCTCTGTGATGGACGCCTGCGTCGCCATGTGCGTCGCCTGATTGAGCGCAAACACCCCCAGACAGCCGTTTTATCCTATGCCGAAATCGCACCAGGCTTCCAGATCGAGGTCCTGCGCACCCTGTCGTTTACTGACGGCGAAAATGTGGGTTTGTTTTAAGGCTTTGCAGGTGTAAACGGCGCTTTTCCGGGTCCATCAGGGTTTCATAAGCCACATTCAACTGACGGGCAATATGCACAAAGTGATCCGGGTGGTAAAACTTCATTTTGCTGCGATAGGCCTCTTTAATGGCATCAGCCCCCCCATCAATATCGACGCCCAACAGGGCAAAATAATTGTCCGTGTCCGAGATATCCAAGAGTTTTAAGGCCTGCACCTGTTGATCAAGGGCCTGATTTTTCTGACGTAAATCGTCAATTTGATCGGTCAGAAAGCGGTTCTGGTTTTGCAGCGATTGTACCAGTTGATCCTGCAAGAGCAACTGATTGCGTAACTTTTTGACCTCTTCTTCATGGGGATTGGGAGCCGCAGGCATGGGGGGTGGCGGAACCGGGGGCGGTTGTAGAAAAGAGGGCATCTCCATTTGCAAGGGGGTACCCCAATCATCAAATACAGCATCCGCAATTGGCGGCGGTGGCGGCGGTAAGGGCTCAAGATGATGCTCCTGCCAGTGCAAACAGGCTTCCCGGCGCACGTGCATACGTGAGACCGCAGAAATTGTTTGATAGCGATCGGGTTTACGGCCCCGGTTCTGCATTTCCTTGACCTGACAAATGACATAGTTAGGGTCTTCTTCCCCATTGGGGTAGACCGCTGGCGCACCCAGCATACAATTGCCGCATAGGCGTTCTTCTACCACACTTGTCACCTTATTTTGCCAGCCGCAGGGGCACAGCACCCTTTCTAAGGCTATTTTAGCAAAGGCTTTGGACGAAACTCCAGCAGTTGGGATCGGGGCGTAAGGACGTATGGCATACGCCCCGCCCCAACCACGATAATGATACAATGCATCAAAAGCCCCAAAGGAAGATCCCATGCCCGAATACCGCCGCGACCCCGGCACTGGCAGCTTGCATTATCTGGAGTTTGGCCAGGGTGAACCTTTGCTGCTCTTACATGGCAATGGCGCCGATGCTCAGTTGTATATGCCCATTCTGGCGGCTCTGAGCCCCCACTACCATATTCTGGCCCCAGATTTGCCCGGCCATGGGTTTTCCCGGGGCATCAATCCCACCAGCATCACCGCATATGTCGATCTGATCGAAACCTTTATCCACACCCATATTTCCGGGCCCTTCCGCCTGATCGGTCACTCCCTCGGTGGTCTGGTTTCTTACCTCTTAATGCAGCGGGGCCTAGCGATTCACAGCGCGATCTGGATGGAGCCCGCGATTTTTGAACTGCGTCCCCTGATACGGGCATCCCTGCCCCTATACGCCAATCTTTACCAGCGCACTCCCCATATCCGTGCCGATGTGGTGCGGCATCTGGAGTCTTTGGCCTGGGATGCAAGTACCGCTGATCCCGTCCGGGTCGCGGCTTTTGTCGAAGCTTATATGCGCTCCGACCGCCAAGTCCAGGCCTTGTGGTTACGCGCTTATCCCGGCTTACATCCCTGGCATTTTGAAAACATTCATTTACCCATTCACTGCATTCGTGGACAGAAAGAAACCTTTATCTCACGGGCCACAACCCATCTGGTACCCCATCTACCTCAGGGCAGCGAATTCATCCTGCCCTTNNTGCCCCACACCGGGCACTGCCTGCTCAATGAAAACAATCCCGGTTTGGTGGCTGCCATCCAGGGATTCTTTCAGAGCCAACCCTTCCCTACCGTGTCACAAACACCCCTGATAAGTCAAAAAATTAGCCGTAACTAAGCGGTAACGCCCAGCTCTGCGGCCGTCTTGGCCTCATAAGGTTCTAAATCCCGCTCAATCGCCTGAATCAGCCAGTTCATAACCCCCATGAACTTATTTTTGTCGCCATGCATAAAACCATGGGTGGCTACCGATTCTACCGTCATGAACAGCAGAGAACCGATTGTATACAAGTGCTCATCGGGAATTTCGCGATGATAAAAGTGCTGGGTCACGCCTTTAATACGCTGGAAATCGTTCTCCCAGGCGTTGACCATGTTTCTGCGGAAGTCGGTGTTTTGCAAGGCTTTCTGAGCAAAGAAGAGCATCATCGACAAAAATTCAGCCGTTCCGATCACTTCCGTGACCTCAGTGGTCACAGCCTGCAAAAAAGCCCGCAGGGAGGGGTATTTTTCGTAATCGAGTTCGGCTGTAGCCTGACGATCCTGAGGGCAAAAGCGCATGGACGCCAGCAGCACTTCTTCGAGGCTGGGAAAATAGTGGTACAGCGCACCTTTGCTGATCCCAGCCCGCTGAATCAGGTTGCTGGCAGTAAAGAGGTTGGCCCCGCCTTCGGCAATCAGTTGCAGGGCGGCAATAATAATTTTTTCACGCGTATCGTGTGCACAGGCCATGTCAAAAAGGAATTTCATACTCAAATCTTAACATAAAAACGCTGGACAGACCAACCGGTCGGTGTGTTAATATAGCCTTCAACAGACCAACCGGTCGGTTTTAGTTTGCGTCCCCCCCGATGTCAGCCCAGGAGGCTTTATGGCAACTGCATCTGCCCAACTCACCCCAGCTCCTCATATTCCCCAGCTTCCTTTACCCCAACCTACATCCCGGCCACGGGTTGAAAAAAGTGTTCAAAAAACCTTACCCACACAGAACCAAGACCTCGTGCGTTTAGAGCACGAGGCCTTGGCTTTTTTTTGTGGGATGGGTTTTCTCTGTTAAATCCCTAAGGCTTATTCTTCATCGTCCGGAGCATTGCGCAATTTATCCAACACCGAGCTGTCCTCAAGGGTCGAAATATCTCCGCTGGATTGTTTACCCGCAGCAATATCCCGCAATAAACGCCGCATGATTTTGCCGCTGCGGGTTTTGGGCAGGGTATCCGTGAAATAAATCGCGTCAGGGCGTGCCAATGCCCCGATTTCTTTCACCACGTGCTGTTTGAGGCGCTCCATCAAATCATTGGAAGTGCTAAAGCTTGACTCCAGCGTCACAAAGGCCACAATGCCCTCGCCCTTAATTTCATCCGGGCGACTGACCACCGCCGCTTCCGCCACGGCCTCGTGACTGACCAGGGCACTTTCCACCTCCATCGTGCCCAAACGGTGGCCCGACACATTGATCACGTCATCAACCCGGCCCATAATCCAGAAATAACCGTGTTCATCGCGACGGGCCCCATCTCCGGTAAAATAACGGCCTGGATAACGGGCCCAGTAGGTATCGGCATAACGCTCAGGATCACCATACACCGTCCGTAACATCGACGGCCAAGGTTTATTGATGACCAAAAACCCGCCTTCATTGGCCCCCACCGGATTACCATCCCGATCGACCACTTCCGGGAAAATGCCCGGCAGAGGTAAAGTCGCTGAGCCGGGCCGGGTCGGGGTAGCCCCCGGTAAAGGAGCTATCATCATGGCCCCCGTTTCCGTTTGCCACCACGTGTCAACAATTGGGCAACGGTTTTTACCGATCACGCTGCGGTACCACATCCAAGCTTCGGGGTTAATCGGTTCGCCCACGGTTCCCAGCAAGCGCAAGCTCGACAGGTCGTGTTTCATCGGCCACTGTTCGCCCCACTTAATAAAGGCCCGAATCGCCGTCGGTGCAGTGTAAAAAATGCTGACGCGGTAGCGGTCAATCATTTGCCAGAAGCGATCCGGGTCGGGATAATTGGGAGCCCCTTCATACATGACCGTGGTCGCCCCATTGGCCAAAATGCCATAAATGACATAGCTGTGGCCAGTCACCCAGCCGACATCAGCGGTACACCAATAGGTATCGTCCTCTTTTAAATCAAATACCAACTGGCTGCTATAGGTAACCCCAAGCAGATAACCAGCGGTGGTATGCACCACCCCCTTGGGTTTGCCCGTAGTGCCGCTGGTATACAAAATAAACAGCGGGTGTTCACTGTCCAACTCCTCGGCAGGGCAATCCGCCGTCACGCTTTCGATAATGTCTTCCCACCAGTGGTCGCGCCCGGCCTGCATTTGGATTTTGCGGCCTGTACGGCCCACCACTACCACATGCTGTACCGACGGTGCCTGTTTTAAGGCTTCATCCACCCAATCCTTGAGGGGAATCACCTGGCCCCGGCGATAGCCCCCATCGGCAGTTACCACCACCTTGGCTTCGGCATCATTGATACGATCACGCAGGGCTTCGGCGCTAAAGCCACCAAATACAATGCTGTGGGTGGCTCCAATGCGGGCACAGGCCAGCATGGGAATTGCCAATTCTGGCACTAGAGGCATATACAGGGCAACCCGGTCCCCTTTGCGAACCCCCAGCTTTTTGAGCACATTGGCAAAACGGCACACTTCGTGGTGCAGGGTTTGGTAGGTGTAAATGCGCTTATCGCCCGGCTCCCCTTCCCAAATAATCGCGGCCTTATTGCGCCGCCAAGTGGTCAAATGGCGATCCAAGCAGTTATAGGCCACATTCGTGGTGCCTCCGACAAACCATTGGGCAAACGGGGCTTCCCATTGCAGGGTCTGTTGAAAGGGTTTAAACCAATGCAGGCGCTCGCGGGCCTGTCGGGCCCAAAAAGCCTCTGGATCTTGTTCAGCTTCCGCATACAGAGCCTGATAAGCGGCCAATGAAGGCACATGGGCCTGTTCAGCAAAAGCGGCCGGAGGGGCAAACACACGCTCCTCTTTAAGAATAGAAGTGAGGGGAGAGTCAGTCATAGTGCCGCACCTTTCACTTGGACAGAATGTGTTTAGCATACGTTTCCTGTGCAAGGGAGTCAAGCCAAGCATCTGAGAAGACACCGATTCTTATCTGCCGGAGTGCCTGAATCAGGATATCAAAGGGATCCGACTTTAAAAGCGAATGGGTATTCCGAGCAGAGCCTTTGCCTCATTTTTTGCCCTGCTTTTGTTGAATCAGTGATGAATTTAAGTTTACATTGCTTTACATTTCGTAACAATTAGCCTATACTGAGAAATGACAACCCCTTGCCCTCCGTTTATTATCTCTCTTTGACGAACCGAGCGCACGGGGCTGAAACCACAGCGGAGGTTCTCGGTAAAATGAAGCCCGTCAGCCAATTTGGCCATGACTTATTGCTGGTTTGCACCCAGCTTCTCAAAAAGGAAAGCACCTTCATTTTGCAACTGCTGGTGATTTTTATGCTCAGTGCATCTCTGATTCCCACCGTGCGACTCGCTCTGCGCACCCTGGAATCGCCCCAGGGTACGGCCCGCACCTTCTGGCTTGAAAAAGGCCAAATCTTGACCATGCGCCCCCAAGCAGCTCCTGCCCCCAAAGCAGTTCTGCCGGAGGTAAAAGTAGCTGCGGCACCTGCTCCCACAAAGGTAGCAGCGCCTGTCTTCAAGAAATATCTCCCCCAGCCACTTAAGTCAACCCGGGTGAAATATGTGGGAGCCCAAGCTATTCGGCCGCGTAGCGCCACAAAAGTAGTCGTGCCCACCCCCAACCGGCCCATCCAAATGGCAGCGCGACCAGCCTTCAAAAACGCAGACCCAATCCAACAAGTGCGTAAAACCCTCAAAGAGACCTACAAGGTCACCCAGGTGCCCTCTTACGATGCTTCCATGCAATGGGCCCGTAAAACCCTTGAGGCCTACCGCAAAAACACGTAACAATCGTGTGGTCAATCGTATCCTTTTCAGGACAGGTGCC
>DLGM01000009.1:222-11373 GCA_002482705.1 Cyanobacteria bacterium UBA7694 | reverse complement strand
TATAATCACCCCGCTTTCCGGCGCCGCGTCTACAAAGGCTTCGATTTTGCCGGTATGGACATTGATCCCATGGATGAATCCTCCCACGGCACCCACGTGGGCGGCATTATTGCAGGCAACGACCCCAATATCCGCGGCGTCGCCCCCAATGTCAAACTGATGGCCATCAAGGTCTTTAGCGGCACGACTTTTGCCAAGGGTGAATTTGTGCTGGCCCGCTCGATCCGTTATGCCACTCAGTATGGGGCCTCGATCATTAACCTCAGTCTCGGTTCCCCCACCCTGGGCGACTGTGGCGAATTCAGCGCCTATATGCGCTCGATCAACAGCGCCATCGATGAAGCGGTTTCCCAAGGGGTCACCGTAGTCACCGCCGCAGGCAATGAGGGTTATGGCCAAGCCACCGGCAAATGCAGCGTGCAGCAAAATATCAATCAAATTCCTGTGGTTGCCACCAACGAAACCGATACCCTGGCCGCCTTCTCAAACTACGTCAACTACGGACATCCCAAAGCGATTTCGGCTCCGGGCGTGAATATTTTCTCCAGCATTCCCATGCGGTATGTCTGTAATGATCAGTTCTGCGAAATGCCCTACGATTATATGGATGGCACCTCGATGGCCAGCCCGATGGTCGCTGGTGCCCTGGCCCTGATCCGTTCGGCTATGTATGACGACTACAAACGGGTTATGGCAGCCCGCCAACGCAAATCTGGGAACACCCCCATGACCCAAGTACTGAGCCTGCGTGATTTTTTCCATGCCCAGGGGCAACGTGCCAAGCAACAGTTGACGATCGCGCTGACGCCAGCCCAATTGTCTGAACAATTGTTATTCAGCCATCCCAATATTCCCGGCCGCAAGGTGCCTGAAGGCCTGATCTACGAAGGCAACCGTCACCCGATCTATGGCTTTGGCCGCGTTGACATCGGAGCCGCCGTCGAATCTGCCGCCCGCGTATTTACCGCTGCAGGACTGTAAGGCCAGCCGAGGCCGTGAGAACAGCTAAACGCATCTGGAGGCCTTATGTATCATGTACAACTCAATACCGGCGCAGCATTGCCTTTATTGGGTTTGGGCGTTTATCAATCAGCACCCGGCGAATCGACCCAACAGGCGGTTGAGTGGGCCTTGGCCACCGGGTATCGCCATATTGACACCGCCCGCCTGTACCGCAATGAAGCCGATGTAGGAGCCGCCCTGCGCAACAGTGGCATTGCCCGTGACGAAGTCTTTGTGACCACCAAACTCTGGAACAGCGACCACGGTTACGATTCAGCCCTGCGGGCCTTTGAAGCCAGCCTCAAGGATCTGGGCCTGGAGACAGTCGATCTATACCTGATCCACTGGCCAGTCCACCCTTTGCGCCGTGAGTCTTGGCGAGCCTTGGAAGCCATTGCCCAGTCGGGCCAGGCCCGGGCAATTGGGGTCAGCAACTATACAATCCGCCACCTAGAAGAGCTTCTCACCTACTGCGAAACCGTTCCCGCCGTCAACCAAGTCGAGTTCAGCCCCTACCTCTACCAGCGCGACCTCTTGCATTTTTGCCAACAGCAGGGCATTCAGCTCATGGCCTATAGCCCCCTCACCCAAGGCCACAAATTATCCGACCCACCCTTACAGGCAATTGCCGCCAAACACCACAAAACGCCTGCGCAAATCCTGCTGCGCTGGGCGATTGAGCATCAGATTGCCGTCATCCCCAAATCGGTCAAACAGGCCCGCATCCAAGAAAATGCCGCCATCTTTGACTTTACCCTCGATCCTGCCGACATGGCCACCCTCAACCACCTCAACCAAAACTTCCGCACCTGCTGGGACCCCACCCAAGCCCCGTAGGGGCGTATCGCATACGCCCCGCAGGAGCCCCCCACCACATCATGGTATACTTGGACTAGCGCCGAATCCCGGCAGCATTCAGGTGAGGTATCGATCCTATGGGAATGTTAGATCAGAAAACCGTCAGCACCGCCGAAGTGGTTGGCGGCATGGCCATGCTGCTGTTTGGCCACAAATTAAAAGGCTTGAGCCTCTTCTCCCACGGCATGTATGGCCTCGAACAAGAATACCGTAAAAACCACCCGGATCTCGAACCAGGCTTTGAAGCCCGCTGGCAACGCGCCGTCGAATTTTACGACGCCACCCACCAAGACGAAACCAACCGCAGCCTCCATCGCTGGGGCATCCCCGTAATTGTCACCGGAGCCGTAGGCCTACTGGCGGCACGCCCCTACACCCTCCCCTGGCTGACCTCGGCCGCCTCGTTTGCCGTCGGCTGGGCCATGAATATTGCCGGGCACAGCATGTACGAAAAAAACAGCCCGGCCTTTACAGAAGATCCCTTGGCATTTGTCGCAGGCCCCGTCTGGGATCTCAAACAAATGCTCAACCAGCCGACCGTGCCGCCGCGCATGCAGGCCCCCGAACATCTCGAAGCAACGGTGATGTAAACAGATGCCCCCCGCCATGACCGCCAGCCCCATTTTTCAGCAACGCATTGCCAAGTCCGAAACGCGGGTTGTTAAAATTGTCTTTCCGGGCAATACCAACAACCTCGACACCCTCTTCGGAGGCACGGCCTTACAGTGGATGGACGAAGTTGCCGCCATTGCCTCTATGCGTTTCACCCGACAGCAGACGGTCACCGTATCCCTGGATCGCACCGACTTTAAACGCCCCATTCCAGCGGGCAACTTTGTTGAGCTGGTGGCGCGGGTCATTGATGTGGGCCGTACCAGCATGAAGGTACAGGTCGATATTTTTATCGAACCCATGGATCAGGACACCCGCGAAAAAGCCATTACCGGGGTCTTTACCTTTGTCACCATCAATGCCCAGCGCGAGCCCGTGCCTGTCGAATGGGATAAGCCGCTCGTTGTCAGCTAAGACGATTGTTAGACCCCAAACCCGGTGACCGGGCTTGGGGTTGAGAAGGCTCCTTATTCTCCGCCGTAAGGATCCCAACCCAAGCTCTTTTTCATCAGAGCCCCAAAGTTTTCGTCGTTGGCCCCAGGCACTGGCTTACAGGTTCCGGTAAAGGCCATCGTCCCCGGATGCTCCGCCGGTTCCTCAGTTTCACCCCAAGTGCCCTGATAAGTAATGGTTTTCACCCCGTTTTTAAACGGCCCATCCTTGCTTTTAAGGGCAAAGTGATAGACCTTGTCCTTCAAATCACCGCTGGTGTATTTTTGGTCCATGTAACAGTCCCCTTCACCACAGCCCGCACGAATGCGCGAAGGCCCATAACTGTCTTGGCTATTGGCACGGATCACCCAACCCCCATCCGCGGCAAACATATAACCCGTGAGCGTAATCGGGGCCGTCGCTGCATTCCCCTTTTCACCCCAGGTGCCTTTCCACGTACAGCTCCACCAGTTCAAATCTTGTGACTGGGCCACAGAAGGTGCCATCAGTACCAAACCCAAACACAGCCCTGCCAACCCAAGGTATTTTCTCATCACCTGTGTACTCCTTGACAATATGGGCAAATTATAACATTTTCGCCATTTATCTCAAGAGCAGTGGATAGGTGAGGGGTGTAAACGCGCGGCTGGTTTGATGTAACTTTTCAGCAGATTTGATGTAGACAATATCACTTCAAACCAAATGATCGAAAGCGCAGCTAAAACGGATAATCCACTAGCAACAGCTTGTAGTATTGCTTACTGTAAACGCTACTAAAATGCTGAATAACTGCTGTTTGAACAGCGTTTGAATGAGCAGAACCTTTAAACCAGAGCACCCGGCCAGAGTCCGCCGTATTCGTATCAATGACAGTAGTCCAAATGTCGCGCCCATCCCATNNGTCACGCCCATCCCAGTATTCCACGCCACAGATGACGTGACAATAGCGCAGATCCCACGGCTGAGCCGGTGAAATAAGTAAGTTCCAAACCCAGGCTTTATCGTGAGCAATGCCGCACGCTCTGAATAAGCCAACAGCAAACACGGCGTAATCGTCGCAGTCATACGGAATAGAGCAGTTCTTTGTTTCTAGCCGGTTTTGCGAGACTTCCGGTGGATTGTAATAGTCATCCATGCCGAACCAAGGATCTTCTTTGTATGGCATGAGCCCGCAATGCTTATTGACAGCTTCTATTGTTGCTTTTGAGACCCGACCATCTGGACCGGCTTGCCCCAGCACCGGCAAACGAGACTTGGGAGCCGTTGTGGCCCGCTCCCTTGAGACATCCTGCTTACGGGCCAGAAACACTTTTACAGCAGCTTCAAATAGATCAAACATCAGAACGGCGGTGCCTCCTCGACTTCGTCTGCCACAGTCACGCCCCATGTGTACGCCTGGACCGCCGCAACGGATGCTAGACCGGACACCTCTGATTCAGCACGATTACTTGCACGACGGATTGCTTCACGAGCACGCAGAACTTCCTCTACTGTTTCAGCACCAACGATTAACAATGCCGCTTGCTCATTGGCTCTTGTCACTCGCCAATCAGTTGCGGAAATGAGCAGGGCCGCTTCTCGCTTGATTTTAGCAATGCGCCTGGCTTTCACCCTTGCAAGCTTTTCGCTTGCATCTAAAATCAGTGTCCCATCAACAAGTACAGCGTCTGCTGCTGTACTTTCGTCCCAATCGGGCGGCAACGGGACTAAAACCAGACTTGGAGCCGGAACGAACGAATCTGGGCGGCTGTAGCCCTCAAACGATTCCGTTTCAATATTATAGACAGCGTGATTCATAGAGCGCCCTTCTTATTAATTGAATCCCGTGAGCTGCATTTCGCAGATGCCCATTTGAGATGTCGAGTAGTTGTTCAGCATGAATAGTCGCCAGTAGCGGTGACGACCGGCGATAGCAATATCAAACGTATAGTCAGCAGTGGTGGGAGGCAGAGTAAATGTGAACCCAGATGACCATGAGCTGCCATTATCTGAGTATTCCAATCGACAGTCTTTTACCGAATGGTTGACCCCCGCAGGGGTATTGTTAATAGACAGCGTGTGAATGAATACAGCAGCAGTAAAATCGTACCGCAACCACTGATTCGTATTTTGACCACCGGGGCTTTGCCAGCCATTGCCCGCTGTTGTAATTTTGTCAAACGCTCGCCACGCCTCAGTGCCCACAGTACCACCGCTTGACGCACTTGCGGTGCCGGACGGTGCCGAGTTGGATGTCATGGTCGGAATATTTGCAATCGTTAGAGCTGTTGCCCCTTTGAATGCTGCCACGGCGGCTGGAACGGCAACGATTGCACCCAGCGCAACACCGCTGTTGATAACCGCGTTTAAATTTGCTGCTGTTGAGAAAAACATAGAGGGAGCCAGAGTGGATGATGCGATTGCGGCCATGGCAGCCGCACTACGAGCTATAGCGGAGCTGGCGGGTGCATCAGCACAAATTGCAGCAAATAGCATGTAGTTGTTGATGTCACCCAACCACGCATCCAGTTCAGCCCCACTCATAACTTCTAACAGACGCAATGCAGTAGCACTGAGCAAATCGGCATCGACCACAGCCGCAGCCATTTTATACAATGCGCCGCTTACAAGTAGCTCATTTGTAGTTGCTGTGGCCACATTCACATCAGCCAAGCGGGCCTCGACTTCTGAGAGAAAATCATTACGAAAATCAGTTAATGACATAATTGTCCTTTCTATAAAGCCGCGTATAGCAAGGCTTGAATATCTGCCAGTTGGGCCTGAATATTAGTGAAAGCGCTAGTCAGAGCTGTTGTTTGGGCTGTATCTACAGCATTAAGAGCTGCTGTTTGGGCTGCCAGTGCAGCGGCTACTTCTGCATTTTGAGCTGCCAAGGCGGTATCGAGCTGCCCCTGCACGTCCACATCTTCGATTTGCTGCTGCAACTCGGCAACCATGCCTTGAGCCTCAACCAATGCGGCTTGAGCGGCTTGCAGAACGGGGATAATCGAGTTATCAATGCGCTCTAAACCGAATTCTTGGAGTACCCGAACGGCTTCTTCCCATGATATTTGAAGCCGTTCGAGTTTATCTAATCGAGCGTCCATATCCTGAAACACGGTGTTGAAATACTTCTCGTCCAAGTCAGTTTGGTTGTCTCGCATCAGATAGAGCAGGTAACGAATAGCCATGGCTAGACCTCGATATCGTAACGCTCGGCAATGTGCCAAGCTTTGCGCCAATCGGTTGTTGAGCCGGTGGCCTTGATTGCAAACTCTGTGATCGTAGCCCCCAGCTCAAAGAGATATTCACGCCAGCGACTGCGGGCGTCTACAATCTCGTCTTTGTAGCTTGTAGCGTTGACAGGGCTCCCAGCAATCATCAGATCGCAATCAACCGTGTGGTAAGTGGGATTAAAGTCTTCGAGCAGCAGGCGCACGATGACTTTGTCAGAGGGAACCCCAATGAGCCGTGTGGTGGAAAAGTGGGTAAATGCGGTGGCGCTGCGGGACACAATCACTTGAGAATCGGGCAGTTTAAAGCCTGGCATCAGGTCTGTGGTGCCCACACAAATGGCCCGAAACTGAATCAGGTTAGGGAGAGCGGCTAAATTTGCTGCTGTACCTGGCTGAATTGGGTACCAAAACCCAGCGACTTGATATTCCCACGTTAGTTCACAGCCGTCCGGCACAATGGATTCATATAGCAGATCAATATCTGCAATGCCACCGGCCAGCTCCAGTGAGTTCATCTGCAAAACCGCGCGGGGGCTGATAAACTGGGCAAATTGCAGGCGTAAACACAAATCGCGGGAACCATCTTCGGTGAACCACGTATCACTTTGAGCGTGCATCAGCACGCCTTGGGTGTACTCGGTACCAGACGTGTAGGCAACTTTGTGTGCAGCCCCAGACGCAATGACAATAGCATAACGGCGGCCCGCATCGACAAATACAGGGCGGGCGAAGGTGAGCTTGCACCAGCCTGCACTCAGGGCATTGGCCGCGAATTCACGTCGGGCAATGGCTCCATCTACATCAGGCTGGCCACGAACAACCTCACATAGAAGTAGCGTAAGGCCAGCGGCGGGGTCAACATTGGTGAAATGCAGGGAAACACTGGTTAACCAGCCGGTTTGGTGCATTAAAAGGGTTTGAGCCAAAATAGAGCCGTTAACGACATGGCTGGTCGTGACTGCGTCCCAGTATGACTCCTGGTGATTGTCTTGCCAAAAATGTTGGACACGTACAAATTGATGGTTCACCAAGGCCCGTTGGCGATCTGCTTCGTCAACAATCCACGTTTGGCCATCCACACGCAAAATGCCTGACGTAGGGTCGTAGATGCCTGATTTCCACCATGTGCTGTTTGTGCAGGGTGTGCGTGTTTCACCGTAGCGAATACGCATGGGCGGCATCGTTTTCTGTGTGAAGGTTTGGGTTTGATACTCATACTGGTTGATTCGGACATCACCCAAGCGGTTTTCCAGGCGTAAACGGGTTACTTCCGTGTATGCGGGCAGACAGAACCCATCTGCACTGACGGTAGCAGCAGGATCGAGAGGGTTTGCGAGAGATAAAGCGGTCGTTGCGGTGGCTGCAATGGGGGGGCGAATACCTTCACGGACAAGGGCACTGTAACCGACCGCACCAATGTCCGATTCATCTTCATTCAGAAAATGGTCTGCACCGTAATTCTTGTAATCGTCGGGGATTTCGGCTCGCTCTTTGAGCCGCGCCATGTCCATGCCCAGTTGCACCATGTGCTCTACCGTTGCACGGGCTGCAATGGCTTCACCCAGGGCGGCCATGTCGGTTTTAATCGATGATATGGCGGTTTTTGTGGTGAGTTCCCAGCCTTCCAAGTGCTGGACGCGGGCATTGACATTGTGTAGGTTCGGCAGGTTGCGAGACGTGGCCAGCACAACTTCTTGAATGCCGGAGGGAGATAGGCGCACGTGAGCAATCAGGGTGTAACCAGTGGGCGGCTCTGGTCGCTCTGGGGTGGGAGACTCAAGTCCTTGGGCAATATGGCTCATGACAATCCAGCGTTGCTCCATGGCTGGCATACGGGGCTCAGTTTGGCCGGTTTCAATATTTAGCAGATAGTCGCGGGGCTGGGTCGAGGTCTCTTCTTCCTGGCCATAGACTGAGATAGCAATCCACTTCTGATCTTGCAATGGCAGCATTGAGAATACGCTAACCACCTGGGCCGTGGCCAATGCGTATCGCTGGCCACTCTGGCCATTGTAGAGACGGCCAGGCGCAATCTCGATTTCACTTGCAGAACGGACGGTAACGGCCAAACCAACAAACTGGCGCTCTCCCGTGATCGCGTCGGTAACAAGATGGGCCAACGAATCCCTTGTCCACGTCTGACTATTTGCAAAATCTGTACCTCTGGTCTCGTAAAGGTCACGGAAAATAATGCTTCTTTCCATATAATTGGCTCCTTATTGTTGTGTAACGCTACCGGCGACGACACTGCCCGCTTTGAAGCGGCCTGCCTTCACTGACCGATGCACTTTGGTATCTAGCAAAATCTTGTCTGATGCACGCTTTGAAGCGGCCATCGAGGCCGTCAGGCGCTGTAAAGGCACAGGGTTGCTAGGCACATAAAATAACCCAGCAAAGCGCCCTTGGGCTTTGAAATGGCGCTTTCCGAACAGTGCAACTTGCACTTCGGCAGTGTGTGCAGGCATCCCGAAACGGCTGTATCCCAGATGACAGGATGCCCTCACACGGACAGCAGGCACCGTTGGATCAAAGAGCTTAATGCGGCGATACATGGCCAGCTCTGCATTTAGCGGGACGGCAAAGCGGGGGATGCCGCAGCCGAAGTAAGCTTTGGTCGGTGCGGTGCGGACTTCTGCAACCATCTCGCCGTCTGTGTCGATTGGGGTGAGACTGGGCGTAGCTGTTTTCATGCCCAGTGTGGCTGTCGTTTCTTCATACATGGCAATGTCGCGGAACATATAACGTCGCTGAGCGGCATCTGTGGGGAATGCAAAGCGGGGGATGCCACAGCCGAAATATGCATAACCGCGTTGGCCTGGGACCATGATTTCATTAACTACCTGCGTTGCAACGTTGGCAAGCTGCCAGTCAGCCGTTTCTAGCTCAGTTTCTACGCCATTTTGTACCAGCGTGACGCGAAGGCGGGAACGGAGCATTGCAGTAGATGGGGCTGGGATGAATTTGCCGCCAGGAATGCCGTTGGCGTGAAACACTTGTTGCTGGCCAGGAACACGGCGAGGGTACAGGCGTAACTCTGGATGTTGAGACAACCAAGCATTTCTCTGGGCTGGAGTCATAGAAGCTGAAGGGAAAAATTTGCTGGGAGGCGCAATAATGCGGCGGACAGTACCACCGGCATCTATGGCTGCTTGGGAAAGTCCTGCATCTGTTCCGCGCATACGGTGCCGCGTGTATGCCGCTTCAATTAACGCAACTTGTTCACGCTTGTTGTTTGCCCGATGCCATGCCACGGTTTCAGCGATATCTGCGTCTCCAGCGAGATATTCAAGAAAAGATGACTCAGTCTGATCAAGATTTTGGATTGTGGCCAGCCAGACTGGCAAACGGTTAAAGCGCTCCAACAAAAGCGCAAAGGGCCGGAATCGCTCGCTAGACGCCAGCACAGGGGAAACATCTGGGGGAAGCCTTTTAGTCATCTTCAGGCTCCGTGAATACCAGTGTCCAGCTCACATCAGCCGCGTTTTCGGGGTGAATGGGAACCACACCCGTTACCACCACACGCTTCATGCCGCCCTGGGATTGCACCAGCGTGGCCACTTCAGAATCAACCACGTCATAACCCAAAGTGCGGGCGGCCATTTGGGCATAACCCGCCATAACCGCATTGGCCGTGGCTTCAAGGGTTGATACCAAAGAGTTGCGGCGGGGGGTGATTGTGATTGTAAGGGGCACGGGCACGCGCTCACCGGCAATCACTTCGACGTTGTCAGTGGTCGGGCGTTTACCTGGGGCATGCACAAAGCGATGGACAGCGGCTATAATCTCGGTGGGGTCACCGGCACACAGACAAATAATGCGTACATGGCCTGGTGCAACGATGATGACACGAACGTCAATAACTCGGCTGTCAGCAGTCAGAGCCAAATAGATGTACTGTTTATCTGAGCCAGCACCTGGGCGAGATTGCGCGAGTTTTACCCGTTGCCGGAAACGCTCGGTGCCCTCAACCTCGGCCCCGCCGTTGCTGATCGTGATATTTGTAACCGTGACACCATCTGGCATCGGGTCGAATGGCTGGTTAATAAAGCCAGGTAACAGGCCGTTGCCTGTTTGTCCTGGTTCGATAGCACTTGCACGAACATCTGTGAATAACTCACCGGCACGAATTACCGCCTCGGCTGTCGTTGCAAAGATAACCCCATTATTGGATTGCACGCGGTGCCCAAGAGCAATCACGCGATCAGTGGGGGCAGCGTCCGCAAGCGAGAATCGCAGCAGCGCACGGGCCGCCTGGGCCGCTAACAAAAAGGTTTCAACCCTGGCACCCAGCCGAATCAGCATGGGCAGACGGGCAAAATCGACGAGGTTTTGACGGGCTGCGTCATTGATTGCTGCCCGCAATAACAGCTCACGGTATGCTATCAGGTCGATTAACAAACGCTCGATCTGAGCCGGATACAGGGTTTTGCTGGTCATCAGCTCATAATCTCGAATTAGCTCCGAGGTTATCTGGTTCACGTCTTCATGTACAACCTGTGGCAAACTCATGGGCGCACGTCCACAAAGTGTTCCACTACACCGTCAGCAAGCTTGAAATAAGGCCGGATAAATGTTTGAGCGTTGAGAGCGTCTGTCAGGATTTCAACCCGCGTTACAATTGCACGGGGCTCGAACTCACGAATAGGATCTACAGATTCACGGACAAGATGAGGACGAGCCTGATTAATGGGGCGATCAATGTAGAGATAAAGGTTACTCCCGAAATTTGGCCGCGTTGGGCTTGAACCTTTGGGAGTAACTAAGACATTGTGAATACACTGTTGCACGTCGGCCACGCCTTCTAAATAGCCATCTCCAGAGGGCGCAGGCTGCCAGTGTTGCGAAGATGGTAGAGCTACACTTGCGGGGGCCATGTCCATGTACCAGGCAACAGCGGATCAGAGAAGGGGGCAATGACAACATAAATGCCCTCTGGGTCAAGAATAAACAGTGTTTGAGGACTGCTTAATGTCATGAGAAAGCCCCCCAACACCTTCGGTGGCTCGTCCTCCACAGGAAGCGTCATATAGTT
>DLGM01000009.1:0-151 GCA_002482705.1 Cyanobacteria bacterium UBA7694 | reverse complement strand
CGTCGTGGTGAAGGACATCCCCTACGCGAGCGGGTTAAAGATGAGCTTGCCCTTGACCAGCAGATTGTTGGCAGTGGCCATGGGAGCATCCAGCTCGATCAGGGCGGCGGCTTGCAACTTGATTAAAGGGGCCTTTACCCTGGCCACGATG
>DLGM01000212.1:5342-6271 GCA_002482705.1 Cyanobacteria bacterium UBA7694 | reverse complement strand
TCCCGTGAGGTTGTAAGTATTGTGGCTGGTCGCTGTCGAAGTGCCCATATACTCATCCCCCACCACCGACGGCGTCCCACTGGCTGCCCCTGGCAAAAACAGGATGCTGGCCAGATTACTGGCCCCCCCAAAACTGATGCCGCTGATATTCGCGGGGGCACCAGGGGCACTGGTGACATATGGGGAAGGCAACGGGGTGGCATTAAAGGTCGGCTGTTGAAAGACCGGGGCTCCATTGGCAAAATAAGCCGAGGAATCGAGGGTCAGCTGGTTGGTAGTCAGCGT
The DNA here is from genome assembly GCA_002482705.1 of Cyanobacteria bacterium UBA7694. GTDB lineage: Bacteria > Cyanobacteriota > Sericytochromatia > UBA7694 > UBA7694 > UBA7694. Next base: position 5,986 of record DLGM01000212.1, on the reverse strand, counting down.
GGGGCTCCCGGCACTGGGATTGGCAACGGGTTGGGTACCGGCATTGGCCAAACTCTCCGTATCCGACACGCGAATTTGTAAGCCCCCAGCCACCCCTGTGCTGAAGTTGGCATTATAGGTGCGATTACTGGTCCCCGCCAGCCCATTAATGGCATCTAATACATTGGCCAAAGTGGTGGTGTTGGCATTGATATTAATCGCCGTTTGCCCATTGATCGTCAATGCCCCACTTACCAACGTGTTCAGACGGGGAGTGCGCAGAGCCTGCAAGGAAGTACTGGTCACATCTGCCGCCGTAATGTCCAAAGAGGCATCCAGACTGCTGTTAGAAATACTGCTACTGCTGGTACTGGTTTGGGCACTTCCTGAACCGTTATTGGCCAAATTGCTCAGTTTAAAAAATGCAGCAATGGCTGTCCCATTGGCTCCACCAAAGACAATGCGATTATCTTGGGGCAATGCAATCGGGGAGGTCAAATTGGCAAAGGTTTGGCCCATAACATCCCCAGAAGTCACATCTAAAGTACTGGATATGCTGCTGTTATCAATATCTGTGGCACTGACCTGGGTTTGAACCCCTCCCCCGGTGGAAATGGCATTGTTGAGCTTAAAAAACTGGCGCAAGGCATCGGCGGGTGCTCCCA
>DLGM01000212.1:2964-5302 GCA_002482705.1 Cyanobacteria bacterium UBA7694 | reverse complement strand
GCATTATTGCTCAGACTCAGCCGATCAGACGCTGCATCATAAGCGGCCGTGACATTGCCCCCGCCAAAACTATTCAGGGCCGTCACAAATGTCGAAATAGTGTCCACATTGGGGTCAAAATTATAACTGAACAGCCCATTGTCACCCAAATCAATCTCGACAAGCCCGGCTGTTAAACCCGGATCATCCACCTTGGCGCGACTGACCAATGGGGGCGTATTGGTAATCGTCAGCTGATCACTGCTGCTGTCAAAATTAGCGCTGACCTGTCCAGGGGCAAAGTTATTGATGGCCGTGACAATATCACCCATCGTCGTCGTATTTGGATTGACCGTATAAGAGAAAACGCCGTTGGCGCCAAAATCAATGTTGAAGCTGCCCGCACTCAGAGCCGCCGCCGTAACTTTACCGGTATTTAAAACGCGGAAAGTTTTGGTGGTATCAGCGGCTGTCAAGCCTGTATTGGTACCGTTAACCGTCTGTTGGGCCGTCACTGAGCTAATCACCGCGCGGGTACGGTTGACATATTCACTGGGGGTACTGGTCGCTATTGTTTCCCCATAAAATTGGGCATCATAACTCGACACGGTACCCAAATTGCCGGTATTGGCCAGCCCAAAGACGCTCAAGACCGAAGCACTGCTGCCCGAAAAATTAAAGCTGGTATTTAAAGCCGACGGCAAAGCCGGGAAGTTGGCCGGAGGCGATGTCACCGCAGACCCCGTCGCAGGCAGCGCAATATTGCGGTAAGCGGGGCCCTGAGCCGGAGTCGGCATGGCCGCAAAAGTAGCATAAGGCCCCCCCGCCGCCGCTGGATCAGGAATAGCATACGGGGTCACGGTGGTATTATCCGCACTGCGACGACCGGTATAAGCCAAATTAATCCGCCCGGTGCCGCTATCATAAGCGGCATTGACCACATTGGCACCACTGCTGAGACCATTGAGGGCATTTAAAAAACCTTGCAGGGTCATGCCTTCAGTAACATTGATATTAAAGGCATTGCCCCCCAAATTTACCGCTAAATTGCCATAGGTGATCGGAGACAAACGGTCATTGTTAACCAGTTGCTCAAGGGGTTTGTTGAGTTCTTCAACGGTCAAAGGGCCAGTCAGGCGCTCAAAGTCAAAAGGGGCACGATTCACATTCAGCGTTAAAGGCCCTGAGCCACTGGGACCCGGCACGGACAAACTAAAAGAGCCGGGAGAGTTGTCCAAGTCTGGGAAAAAGGCCACCACCCCCGCCCGTGCCGAGCGGATTTCAAGGCTGTATTTATTGGTATTGGTATCGAGCTGTTGGCGGAAAATAAAGGTATCGTCCCGGTCTACTTGGCCATCAATTTGAATATTGGAATCGAGAAAAGCAAAGAGATTGCCGGTGGTGGTACTGTCATAGGTGAAATTATAAGCAATGCTGGCCTGGGCCGGACGAAACAGGCGAATCCCCTCAGAAGAACCGTCCAGCAGTGAACGTCCGGCAAATTTTGCCCCCCGTGCCAGACGGTCCGTGTCCTGCACCAGTTGGCTAAACTCGGCCTGAATGCGGCTGCGGTCACTGTCAGAAGTACTGTCACTCAAGCTGAGCAGCGTGAGTTCACGCAAACGCTGTAAATTGCTCAACAGGCCTTGGGCCGAAGAAGCCGCCGTCCCTGACAGGGAAAGGGCATTCTGGATATTGTTATTGACTTGATCCGTCCCACGAATTTGGGTGGTAAAACGACTGGCTTGGGCAATGCCAATTGGGTCATCCGCAGCCCGGTTAATCCGCAGGCCTGACGACAAGCGCTCTAACGAGGTATTGATATTGCGCTCACTGACATTTAAGTTGCGCAAAATTTGTGAAGTAATCAAGCTGTTTCCAAGCGGATTGATAGTCACAGAAAAACTCCTCCAGATAAGGCACAGATACCTTGAATGTAGGTGCTTTTCAGGGCTTAAAACCTTAAAAGTGCTTAAGACTTGTGACTATCCTGTAAAACTATGCATGGATATCTATTTAACAATGTCCACACTTGCAGGACACTTGGTGGTTGCGAGCGGGCTAACGCCCGGCACTGAGCCGTTTCAGGGGGCCTTCGTCACTGAGCAAAGGGGCCAAAGCCGGATCACTTAATACTTCAGACAACAAACGCTCTACGCCATTGACGCGCATCGTGGGAGCCATCAGGCGCACCCCGTGGCTATAATCGGAGTAAGTGTCTTCGTGAATAGTGCTCAGGGGCTGAATTGCTTTGCCATTGGGCTGATGCCAACCATAAATGGCGACCCGGTTGGGCTTTTGCTGCAAACGGTTGGTGAGCACCACGTCTTTTTTGTGGCCTGCAATCAGTTGGCCCGGT
>DLGM01000212.1:0-2955 GCA_002482705.1 Cyanobacteria bacterium UBA7694 | reverse complement strand
CCCCCGCCTGTTCGCGCTGTTGGCGGACCGTGGCATCATGTTCGCGGTAATAGGCCGTGGACATCATCTTGGCCCCTGGGGGTTTGGGGCTAGGTTTGAGTTTGACATCGGCTTGGCGGTAAATTTCATCGACCACTTTGCGGGTGGGCAGGAAGCTGCCCGTGCGATCGGCAATCTGTTGGGCCGTCAGCGGCGTCATGGGGATCAGCACATAATCGTCATTGCTGCCAATCGCCAAATAATCAGGCAGCACCTGCAAGGTGCCTTCGAGCTTTTGCCCTTGCGAGCCTTTGGCCGTGACCGTCAATTCGCGGTAATTGCGCAGATGATCCGGCACATTGCCGCGCAAAATCTCTTGGGCAATGGCTGCTTCTCGCTGATTAAAATCGAGGCCTTCGACCTGTTTTAAAAACGCGCTTCCGGTGGGAGCCTGGGGCGAGCGGGCGGGCAAAGGCAAAGCGGCCCCAGCCGTCATCGGCAGCGACAAGACGGGCTGACTGCGCCCCTGAGAAGGAAGGGTTGGTGCGGGTGGCGGAGCGGGGGGGCCTGAAACAACCACAGGGGGAGCGGGCAAGGGGGCCGCTACGGGAGAAGGTTGTAACCAGCGTGAAAACAAGCGAATGGGGGGGATTAAATCAGACATACACGGGCCTCCGGGCACTCAGCTAAGGAGGTTATCGCCCCAGTGTTGGCCCCGGTGACCTCAAGATTGCGTTAACCCAGGTTAAGATTGTGTGAGCGGAGCAGGCCCCGCCCACATCTTCTCCACGCTTATTGGCTCAGGGCCGGAACCAGCTCTTCAAAGGCGCTGACATAACCTTCCACGACCTGAAGGCTCTGTTGCCAGAAAGCGGGCTCGCGCAGATCCATCCCTAAGTGTTTTTGCACCAGGGCTTCGACGGTCATGGTCCCGGTATCGCGCAGCAACTGGCGATAGAAGGGGAAGAAGCCTTCCCCCAAACGCTGGCGCTGGGCATAAATCCCCTGCGAAAAGAGATAACCAAAGGTATAGGGGAAGTTATAGAAGCTGATTTCGACAATCGCAAAGTGCATTTTGCTGGCCCAGAAAAAGGCATCCGCACCACTGACGCTGTCGCCGTGCCAGGAATTCCAGTGTTCACTCATGAGCGCACATAGATCCGCCGGGGCAAAACTGCGCTCAGCCCGCCCTTCGTACATGGCTTTTTCAAAGCTGTAGCGCACGGGAATATTGATTAAAAAGCGCGGGATCGAGCCCACTTCCTGCCACAGAATCATGGCCTTTTGCTCAGGGGTTGTGGCCCGTTCGAGCAAATAGTTGCGCACCACCGTTTCGGCGAAGGTGCTGGCCGTTTCCGCCAAGGTCATAGGGTACTGGGTTTCTTTAAACAACAGATCGCGCATCACCCAGGAGTGAAAAGCATGGCCCAATTCATGGGCCAGCGTGATCAAATCCACGGTGCTGCCCATAAAGGTCATAAATACGCGGGGCGTGCGCGACTTGGGGAAACCGGAGCAGTAGGCCCCCCCCATTTTATGGGACGCCGGACGGGCATCAATCCAGCCATTGTCCTGCATCATGCGGGCAAAATCCCCCATTTCGGGGTCCACTTCATTAAAGGCCGCCACAATAATATCCATAGCCTCTTCAAAGCTCAGGGGCTGATCCCCTTCGCCCAGAGGTGGGGGCGAAGCATTCACATCCCAGGGATCGAGACGATCTTTGCCCAACAGACGCGCCTGAAGGTGGTAAGCGCGCTGGCCCAAGGCCCGGTTGGCATGGGCCGAATCCATCATGGTATCGAGGGTATGACGCTCCAAACGGTTGAGATGCAAAGGATGATCTAAAAAGTGGTAGGGAGCGATCTGCGAGCGCTGTTGCCCCACTTCTAAACGCCAACCTGCCAAGGCATTTAAAATCGCGGCAAAACTCTCTTGGTGGGTTTCCATCAAAGCATGAATGGCATGGTAGGCCCGTTCCCGCATATCCCCGTCGTTGCCCCCCAACAGGGAGAGCAATTGGGCAAAACCCATGGTTTGGGTCGTGCCATCCGGCAGCGGCAAAGCATAACTGAGCGAGCTGGTGAGATTGTCGTACAAATTGCCCCAGGCCCGGTGGCCGTCCAATTGCAGGGCGGTAATCAGATTTTCTTGTGAAATACTGAGCAAATGGGGGCGGGTCCGACGCTCATAGCCCAGCACAAAGGCACTGTCACGCACAACCGAATTGCTTAAGAAATAGGTAAATAATTCTTCATCCAAACGAATTAAAAACTGGTGGAGCGGCTGGACAGCCTGAGAAAAGCTCGACTCCAAACGCTTGACCAAACCCATTAGCTCTTTACTGGCGCTATTGCTGCTATCGGTGCTCCAGGTCATAAAGGCATAACCAAAGACATTTTCCAGCAGTAAAGCCGTCTCTTTTTCGAGCGGCAGCAGTTCCCATGCTTTGGCAATCAGCGGTTTTTCCTCATCGGGCAACAGTGATTGCTCCAGAGCTGGGATAAACACATCCGTTTGGTGCTTGAGTGTGTCCGTATGCTGACGAATGGTGGCCAAATCCGCCTGTAGCTCAGGGCTGTCTAAAGCAGGATATTCACTGACCAAATTCCAGACCGGAGCCTGATCGATTGCGGATGGGGACTGCGGCATAAAAGCCTCCTGTGTGCGATTGCCTAAAGATATGCCTCTATTATGCCTGATTTAGGCAGTAAGCGGAGGGGCTTGGCCTCAAGGGTCAGAACAGGGTATAAAGTAGCATGCACAACTTCATTCGGATTCAAGGCAGTACCTATTATCTTCCCCTCGAGCACAGCAATGTGGGGCTCTATGTTCACAAAAAAAGTGGCGTTCTGATTGATAGTGGCTATACGGAAGCCGACGCCCGCCTGATCCTCGATTTGCTTGAGAGCAAAGGCATTCGCCTCGAAATGATCCTCAATACCCACGCCCACCCCGACAATTGTGGCGGCACCG
>DLGM01000025.1 GCA_002482705.1 Cyanobacteria bacterium UBA7694 | reverse complement strand
TGAGCCCGGCGAAGCCATCTTCCACCAGGGAGATATGGGCGACTGCCTGTACATTATTGTGCGCGGTGAGGCGGACGTACTCTTGGAGCACGAAGGCCAAGAGGTGGTGCTGGCCTGTCTCGGAGCTGGCGAATACTTTGGCGAGATGGCCCTGCTCAACCAAAAGACCCGCAATGCCACGGTGCGCTGTAAAACGCCGATGGATGTCCTGGTGTTGCCGAAAGGCGATTTGGGGGCGCTGGTGTCTCACTTCCCGGCTTTGCAACAGAGCTTTGACTCGGTGATGGCCAAACGCTCCAGCCGTTAAAGAAGTGTTTAAAACAACAGCGGGGGCAATTTTGCCCCCGCTGTGTAGATGGATACCTGGGTCTAGGTGATCCGAAAACGATCCACAATCGTGCAGCGCCGGTCGCGGGTGAAGGTCCAGGCGTTGGTGACGCCATCGCCAGTTGGGCTGGCAATCGTAAACGAGGTGTGTCCTTCACCGCCAAAGCCAATCCCGGCTACGGCCATGCCATTCTTGACAAAAATCGAGGTATTGATGGTGCGGGCCATCAGGCTCAGTTTTTCAAGGTTATTGGAGTGCATGACAGCGGTATGCCCAAAGCCGTGTTCGGCTTCTTTGGCCAACTGAATGGCGTAGTCGACATTGCTGACACGCACCAAGGGCAAGACCGGGGCGAGCAACTCACTCCAGACAAAGGGGTGGTTCTCGTCGGTTTCAGCGACAATCAAGCGGATGCTGGAGTCGGCCTGAATGCCAATCGCCTCTAGGATTTTGTGGGCGTCTTTGCCCACCCAATCTTTGTTGACAACGCTGTGACGGCGTGGGCCTTTGTTTTCCTTGATCATCAGGTTTTCGAGCTGCTTGAGATGCCAGCCTTTGACTTCATAAGCGCCATTGTTGAGCATTTCGCGTTTGAGGGCGTCGGCCACCGATTCAACCACTATCAGCTCTTTTTCATCGAGGCAGATAATGTTGTTGTCGAGGCTGGCGCCGCGCACAATGTCACGGGCTGCTTGGGAGATATTGGCGGTTTCATCGACGACCACCGGGGGGTTCCCCGGCCCGGCACCGACCACCTTTTTGCCACTTTGCATAGCCTTTTTGACCACGTCTGGCCCCCCGGTGACCACCAGCAGGCGAATGCCGCGATGGGTCATGACCGCTTGCGCCGTCTGGATAGTGGGGCTGCGCAGAGCCACCAGCAAATTGGGCGGGCCTCCGGCCTGCATAATCGCCTGGTTGATGACGCTGACGATATAGGTACAGACCTTTTTGGCCAAGGGGTGGGGGCAGAACACCACCGTATTGCCACCTGACAACATGCTGATTGCATTGTTGATAATGGTTTCGGTGGGGTTGGTGCAAGGGGTGATCGAACCGATCACGCCGAAGGGGGCGCGCTCGTTGATGACCAAACCGCGATCACCGCTCACGGCTTGGGTGCGGAGCACTTCTGGGCCGGGCGTTTTGTCAATCGCGAGCACGTTCTTGGCGATTTTGTCTTCGTAGCGACCCAGCAGGGTCTCTTCTACAGCCATGCGCGAAATCAGGTCCACATGCTGGTGGCAGGCGACCCGGATTGCGGCAATCATTTGCGTGCGGAAGTCGAGGGAATAATCGCTAAAGCGCTGGAAAGCGGCTTGGGCCGCTGTCACCGCTTCATCGACATCGTCAAAGATGCCCAAATCGCCGCCGCTCATAAAAGCGGGGGCAGCAGTTGCACCACCGCCCAATCGCTCTTGGGTGGAGATACGGCTGACGACGCGCTCAACAATCGCGCGTACTTTTTCCTCGGGGATCTCCATAACGCCTAGCCCTCTTCAGATTTGTTGTAGACGGTTTTGCCTTCGAGGGTCCAGGCGTCGACAATCGCCATGATGACGGCATCACAGGGGGTATTGTGGGTAGCGCCCGTTTGCCGCGCGGAACTTCCGGCGGCATACATGACCACTTCTCCGACCCCGGCCCCGACTGCATCGATTGCCACCACGTAGGTTTCCGATGGCTTACCGGCAATGTCGAGGATTTGTAATACCTGGAACTTCAGGCCTTCGAGTTTTGTGTCTTTTTGGCTGGCAACAACTGTGCCAATAACTTTGCCCAATAACACAGGCGTTACCTAGTTTTCAGACTTGCGGGCGTCGCCGTCGCCATGCTGGGCTTGACGACCCAGGGGCAGAATGCGCTCGACGTTGGAGTGGGGGCGAGGAATGACGTGGACGGCGACCATTTCGCCGACTTTTTCAGCGGCACGGGCACCGGCTTCGGTGGCGGCTTTACAGGCGGCGACATCGCCACGAACCACGATGGTGACATAACCACCGCCGGTTTTTTCGTAGTGGACCAGCTCTACTTTAGCTGCCTTGACCATTGCGTCGGCGGCTTCGACAGAGGCGGCAAAACTTTTGGTTTCAATCATTCCGAGTGCTTCAGTCATGGGTCAAACTCCTTCGTTGTATACGAAAATCTTGTTTCTTATTCGGCCCGACCATCAAGGTCGTTGATTGCGGTCAGAGCGGCTTCGGCGGCTACCACAATGTCTTTTTCTTCGCCACCGAGATACACCCGGCCAAAGGCCCCGGCCGCAAAGATATTGATGACGTTGATGTCGGCGGCTTTTTCCGCTTCGTTGGCGGCAATCGTGGCGTATCCAGCCGGGTAGGTTTCAAGGATGAACAGGCTCTGGTTGCCCAAGAGCATCATGCCTTTGCGCCCGTAGCGGTTGATCAGCATGGCCTGGTGGGGGTCGACCTTGCGAATGATCTGGTGGGATACGACTTTGGGCTTAATGCGGTCTTTTTCGGTGGCGCCAATTTCTTTGAGAATGGCTTCGCCAGCGATGCGCACGTCGGCTTGGGAGTCGGAGTGCAGTTCGAGCATGCCGTAGCGGCGCTCATCGATTTGTTCAGCGGGGGTCACGTTGGTGGTTTTCAGGGCGATGTCCATCAGGCGGTTGATTTCCATGCCGGGGGCAATTTCCACGTACAGGGCAGCTTGCCCTTCTACGGGCAGATAGCCCTTGGCCACGCTGGCGGAATAGGCGGCAAATTGGGCCTGCATGCGGTCGATGAACACGTAAGTGCGTAGTTGGATCTTTTCCATCCGGGAGGGGGGTCCTTTCAGCGTCTAAGGGTGGGCCAGTGGCGTGGAATGGATTATAACACAGTTTAAAATGGCCCCCAAGCCAGCCCCGTGAGGGCACACAATTTTCTGCTCCTCACGGAGAGAAGCAATCCGGGGGGGAGACTTTGGGGATTGAGTAAGGTATAATCAGACAATATCCTTAGCTTTTTGAGGACTGCTATGACAACCGTAAATCCTGTGAATGTCCCGATTCCTACTCCGCGCCCGGCTGAATTTTCGCGTCCCGTAACGACGGGGACCCCCCACATAGCCGCTCAGACGGAGTCTCCCGCAGCTCTCGACATTCAGTCACGGATTGAGCTGGCGCACCAGATTGTCAGCCATCAGGATCCTGCCCAATCGGTGGCATTCCCCGATTTACAAGCACGTCTCGAAGAAGTGGCCCAAGCGCGGGCCGAGGCTCTGAGTGGTGCTGAGGCACCTATGCCCGACTGGAAAGCGCTCAAGGATGAAGTTTCCAGCGAAGCGGCCCGCATTAGTAAAATTCGAGCTGGTTTCAAAGGACAGATCAACCAAGAGCGTATGGCTTCTTTTCAAGCGGCTTTGGGCCAAGGTTCTGACGCCGAGAAAGTCACTGACTTGGCTGCAGCCCTGAAAAAAGCGGGCTTTGGCTCTGATGCCGTGATCGGTAATCCGCCCACCCCTCAAGGGGTTGAAACCGGTCTGCGCAACTACCTCGACTCGGTACGCAACGACTTCCACTTGCGCCCCCGTAGCTGGCATTAGCAGGGCGTACGTACGGGCGGGGGACATCAACACAGGATGGTTTGCCCGATCCTCCCACACCTTAGCGGTCTCCTCCGTAAGGGGTAGGTAGGTACGACAGAAAGGACAGAAAGGACTGAACATTTTCAGTCCTTGCGACAGCTTGTCCTTGCAGTAGCTTGTTCTCCCACCAGCCCATGGCCTACATGCTACCATGAGGGTGTTGAACATCCCTTAGGAGATCGCCCGTGATTCATCGCATTGCGCGGGGGACCTATCCCCCCAAGCCCCACACCACCCTGTATGATCAGGGCAAGCTGGCTTTTGAACACTGTTTTACCCGTCAGGGCTTTGACGGCACCTATTCGATTTTTTACCACCGCCAAGCCCCCCATTGGGTAGACGCCCAGGAAGCGATGGGTATCCATCCGGGCTACCAACCCCCTGAACCCCACAGTACCATCCAGCGCGCCCATTTCCGCACCCAGGCCATGCCCAACGCGGGCTCCCCTTTTTTAGGCCGTGAATTGCTGATGGGCAATCGGGATGTGGGCATTTGGTTTGTGCATGCAGACCAGTCAGACCCGGCTTATGGCTGTAATGCCGACGGGGATGAGCTGGTGTTTGTCCACCAAGGTTCTGGTACCCTCGAAACGCCCTGCGGCCTCTTGCCTTTTACTGCGGGGGATTATGTGTTTATTCCCCGCAGTCTGGTTCACCGCTGGGTGGTAGAGACACCTGTGCAATTGCTGGTAACCGAGGCTTTGAGCTGGATCGACCTGCCCGCCCAATTCCGCAATGCCTCCGGGCAGCTCAAAATGGACGCCCCCTATTCCCACCGCGATTTCCAAGAACCCCAATGGCCTGAGCAGGGGTTGCCCCAGACCTTGCCCCCAGAGGTCTTGGTCAAGCGCGATCAGCATTTGACCCGCCTGCACATGCATCCCCACAGCCACCCCTTTGATGTTTTGGGCTGGGATGGGGCCCTGTGGCCTTTTGTTTTTCCGATCCGGGCCTTCCAGCCCAAAACCGGCCTGGTACACCTGCCCCCCACCATTCACGGCACCTTTGCGGGCGGCGGTTTCCTGGTCTGTTCGTTTGTACCCCGTTTGGTCGACTTCCATCCCCAGGCCATTCCCTGCCCTTACCCCCACTCATCGGTGGACTGTGACGAATT
>DLGM01000321.1:1844-5171 GCA_002482705.1 Cyanobacteria bacterium UBA7694 | reverse complement strand
GTAAAAGCCGCCCGACACCTGCGACAACCCCCAAGGGATTTTTGAGATCGTGGGAGGCAATGCCTAAAAATTCGCTTTTTTCGCCAATCAGCTCTTGGAGTTTTTCGACCTGTTCAGCCAACTGGAGATTGGCTTTTGCAAGGGCATCAGCCATCTGTTTGCGTTCGGAAATATCGCGTAAAATAGCGACCATATAGTCTTCCTCTTGAAAACAAAAGGGGCTGAGCGTCATTTCAATTGGAAATATGTGCCCCTGTTGATGTTTAACCCAGACTTCGTGGAGCTGTTGGGGTTCATCGCGCTCGCAGCTCAAAACGGTGTTTTCATCAGCAAGGAGAGCAAAAAAAGAGCTGTTCAGTAACGTTTCCTGGGGATATCCAAGAATATCTTCGGCTGCTTCATTGGCAAGAACCACTTTCTGCGCAGGATCGAGCAGCACAATGCCATCTTGGGCCCCGAGGGTAATGGCTCGGAACATGGATTCACTGTTGCGCAGTTCGCGGGTGCGTTCTTCAACCCGCTGCTCAAGTTCTTGGTTTAAGGCCTGGAGAGCTTGTTCTGCTTTCCGCCGCAGACTGATGTCTTGGCCACTGATAATATATCCGCTTTGTACATTGTTTGTCTCTAAGGGGGCGATTGACCAGACCAAGTAGTGGGTTTCTCCAAAAGGGGTAGTCAGTTGATACTCCCCCTCGATTGTGGCCACTTCGCCGCTGCGCAATTGTTCGAGTATCGTGCGGAATTGTTGTTGTTCATGGGGGATGAGAAACTGGCTCAAAGATTTTCCAATGACGGGGGCTTGGCTACCCAAAAATGTGCGGGCCTGACGGTTAATTTGCTGGATCTGTCCGTTAAAATCGAGCACAACCATAAAATTGGCAGCCGCTTCCAAAAATCTGCGGGCCCGGTCTCGTTCCTGCGCGGTATAGGCTTGGAGTGTTTGGGCCCGGCGGTAGCTGAGATGGTAGACAAAACTGAGACCCAATAAGAGGCCAATGGCCAGCAAAGTGAAGAGGCCCATTAATATTTGGATAAAGTCGTAAACTTGCAGGGCCTCGCGACGTTCGACTTCTGTGGCCAACCCGATTTGTAGGCGGGGATCCCAGACCCAGATACGCCACATGACGGTGCCATTGGGCATTGGGTAGCTCTGAATCTGGTGGGGTTGGGAGTGCTCGGGATGAAGTGGGAGGGGGATGTGCTGACCGAGTTGGGGCACTAATTTTTGTCCGCTCCCATCAAAGAGGTAATTTTGCCCTGTGCTTAAGTAACGTGTGCGCTCTAGCAGGGGGATAAGCTGGTGGCCCAGATTTAATTTGACCACCAAAATGCCGCTGACTTGTCCTTGCTGATTGGTAATCGCAGTGGCGGAAAAGAGGTGTAAACCGCTTGCAAAACCAGGTTGTTGGACCTTTTGAATGCCCAGAATTACTTGTCCTTTAGACAGTGGGGTACGGGCGCTGGGATCTAGCCAGAGTGGGTGTACATTTCCCCAGAGCTGGCGCTGATCAGCGCTGAGAATGACTCCTTCTGGACTGAGCAGATAATAACCTTCGTGCTCACCGTCTTTGTAGAGGGATTGGAGCTGTTTATGAAGGGTTGTTTGCAAAGGGGAGTCTAGGGCTTTGTTGCGCTGCCAACTTTGATTGAGTTGTTTGAGCTGCTCATGCAGTTCGGGCGAGCGTGCCCAAAAGCTAAGTTCTGACTGTTGTTGGTTTTCCCAACGCTGTAAGCTATTGTAGGTATTGTCAAGCACCAACGTGATCGATCGTTTCACCCGTTGGCTGATATTCTGATGTAAAAAAAACAAGCTGGTGGCAGAAACGGCCACTAAAATAAGGGTGATGGTGTGGGCTACACGGCCCCAAGAAACGGTAATATGGGCTGGAACTGCTTCGCGTTTGGCCATTGAGAGCCCTCACTCCTGCAAAACCGCAGGGGGTGTGATATATGATGGGACTTAGACCAGAGTAAGTAGACCTGTCTTCATTCTGACGGACACACTGGATCCTGCCTAGCAGAAACCGGGCCGTAGATGTCAAATAAATGTCACTCAGGGAATGGGCGGGGCTGTATACAGAAAATCGAGGGCGGCAGGCAAGCGTTTGCGCCAGCTCACTTCATCGTGGGTGCCTTCCGGGTCAATCACATGGCACAGGCGCTCTCCAGGTGTTAAGCCGAGAATGTCCAGCAGGTCGCGCAAGAGATGGTGCTGTTGGGTCAATAAGTCGCCGAGTTGTTCATTGCCTTCTTTTTCCCCATGATCGAGGTACATGCGTGCTGCGGGATGGGGTTTGGCCATCATCAGATCTTCAAAGATCGCAAAACGTCCGACCCACAGCGCTGGGGACATGGCCAAGGCTTTGCCAAAGTGTTGGGGGGCATGGAACAGGGCATACAGGGCCAGTAGCCCCCCCAACGAAGAGCCGCCAATCAGGGTGTGTTCGGGGCCAGTATACAGGCGGGTTTGCTGGTGCAGTGTGGGCAAGAGTGTGTCACTCATCCACTTCAACAGAGCGGTTCCGTGTACCGGCCCCTGTTCGGGAAAGGTGGTCCAGGGGCTCATTTCTGCTTCGCGCTGGGTGCCGTGATGAATGCCGACCACGACCGGAACCGGCAACCCCTTGGCGGCCCGTTGGTTGAGCATCTGATCCAGTTGCCAGCCTCCTTGCGGATGCTCCGGGTTAAACAAATTCTGCCCATCCAAAAAAAGCGCGAGGGGATAACGTTGCTCACCTGCAAAATAGTCCGGTGGTAGCCAACCACTCAAGCCCAGGGGTTCAGGCAAACCGGGCACATGCTGTGGCGGAGCGCTGTAATGCTGGCGCTGGGCATCCAGGGGGGTAAAAGCGATAGGTGTCATCAGCCCCATTGTAAGCCAGTGAACAGGATGGAGCCAAGAGGCCGGGTGGGGCAATTCGGCCAACCCCCGGTGGATTCCGCTACAATGAACACAGTATCGCCACGGCGAAAAGGACATTTATGCGCATTATCCTGTATACCGGCAAAGGGGGCGTAGGCAAAACCACCCTGTCTGCTGCCACCGGGCTTGCAGCCGCCCGCCAAGGCCTGCGAACCTTGGTCATTAGTACCGACCCTGCCCACAGCCTGTCTGACTCTTTTGATGTGCCCCTAGGGCCGGAACCCGTCCAGGTGGCTCCCAATTTGTGGGGCCAAGAGATCAATGTTTTAAAAGACATTCACCACTACTGGGGCGATTTACAATCCTCTCTGAGCGCCATTTTGGTGACCCGGGGCTTTGACAATGTGGCCGCGGATGAACTCGCAGTTATGCCGGGCATGGAGGAAGTGTGCAGCTTGCTGCAC
>DLGM01000321.1:1024-1815 GCA_002482705.1 Cyanobacteria bacterium UBA7694 | reverse complement strand
AAAGGCGGAATCGGGCGATTTCGACTGTATTATCCTCGACTGTGCCCCGACAGGTGAAACCATCCGTTTGATCAGCATGCCCGACATTATCGATTGGTACATGAGCCGCATGTTTGATATCTCCCTCAAAGGGGCGGGCATTTTGCAGCCGGTGCTCAAAACGGCTCTTTCCATTCCGGGCAATGTGATTACCAAAGCGATTGATACCCTGTTTGGCGGCGTTGCCCAAGTGCAAAAACGCCTGATGGACCCGGAACAAACCTCGATCCGCGTAGTCCTGACCCCCGAAAAAATGGTGCTCAAAGAGGCTTTGCGCTCCTTTAGCTATTTTTCGCTGTTTGGTTACAATGTGGATGGGGTCTTTCTCAACCGGGTGGTGACCGGGGCCCCCGATTCGGCCTTTTTAGAGAGTTTGCAAACCCTCCAGCAAAAGTACATCGCTCAGACCCATGCTTCGTTTGCGCCGGTTCCGATTCTGACGGTGCCCTTTTTCCCCGGTGAGATTGTCGGCTTGGCTGATTTGGCCCAGGTGGAAGCGGCGGCTTTTCCCACGGACATGAGTCCGACGGCCATTTGGTTTCAGGATCGGGTGCAGGACATTACCAAAGAGCAAGGGGAGTATCTGCTGCGGCGGAAGTTCCCGGCTTTTGAAGTCGAGCGTTTTGATCTGCGGAAAAAAGGCGATGAACTGATCATTACGATCGGCAATGTTCGCCGTTCGATCGTTTTGCCCCAGACCCTGTCGCTCTTAGAGCCTGTGGGAGCCAGTTTTGACAAGGGCGAACTTCAGG
>DLGM01000321.1:179-991 GCA_002482705.1 Cyanobacteria bacterium UBA7694 | reverse complement strand
GCGGATAACTGCGCAGGCGGTCGAGGCTTTCGCGGGCCGCTGAGCGCAGAATCCAGCCTTTAACGGAGTGCTCGTCTTGGTAGCGCTGTAAACAGTTGCGGACCAGTTCGACGGCTTCGGCACTGGGAATGGCTCCCAAAACCTCGAGGGCTGTGAGGCTCAGATGCCAGTTCTCGCCCGCTAAAATTTCGGCCAAGAGCGGCAGTACCCATGTTTCTTCCGAGCTGCCCATGACACGCAAGGCACTGCGCTGCACAGGCAAGCTCCAGCGCAGCCAGTGGATTTTTAATTGTTCAAGGCTTTCACTGCCGCCCCGTTGCCCAATCGCTTGGACCAGGGTCACTTGCAGGGCTGGGTCTTCGCTCTGGCCCAGGGCTTGGATTAATCCTGCCAAGCTGTCCGGGCCGGGAATCGATGCCAAGGCGCGGGCTGATGCCTCTTGAAGGCCACTTTCGGGCTGTTGTAACAGGGCCAGGAGCGCTGGGCGTGCCGCTTCGGCCTGGAGTTGGCCCAGGGCGGTAATCAGGGCTTCTTGAAGGAACAGCGGGGCTATCGGCAATAAATGTAAGAGATCGGGAATGGCGTCGCCCGCATTCAGATCGGCCAGCGCCAGCGCTGCTGATGCCTGTTCCGGGGGGGAATGGTTTACCAGTATCTGGCGCAGAGGGGCAATACTGTCCGGGTTCCCCATCGCCCCCAAGACGCCCATGGCTTGGCACTGCAACGCAAGTGGGAGATCGGGTAAGAGGTTGACCAACTGGGGAGCCAAGGCCGATGGGGCCAGTTGCTGCAAAGCCGCTAAGGCCGCTGCT
>DLGM01000321.1:0-145 GCA_002482705.1 Cyanobacteria bacterium UBA7694 | reverse complement strand
TGCCACCAAGGCCAGGAGCAGCGGCCCTTCCTGTTCTGGGTGGCCCCGCTCTGCCAAGGCCTGAATCAGGGCCAATTGCCCTTGGGGGCCTGCATTCGTGAGATAAGGGGTTAGCTGTTTGGCTTCAAACGCTGTGAAAATACGC
>DLGM01000401.1:2331-2516 GCA_002482705.1 Cyanobacteria bacterium UBA7694 | reverse complement strand
AGTTAAAAATGAACAATATCGTAAACTGCAATTCCCTTGAGGAGGTTCGTGCAAACATCGACGCTATCGATCAAAAAATTGTCAGCCTAATTGCTCAGCGTGGTGGCTTTGTTATGCAAGCCGCTCGCTTCAAAAAGACAACCGAAGACGTTAAAGCGCCCCAGAGAGTCGAGCAAGTAATTTCA
>DLGM01000401.1:2021-2275 GCA_002482705.1 Cyanobacteria bacterium UBA7694 | reverse complement strand
GCTTGCAGAGCATTCATCTCTTACGGGCAAAACGGTAAAATCCTAAACGCGAATTCACATTTTTGCTGTATTCAAGAACCGAGAAAAAATAGTAATCTATTTTGAGTATGATCCCCCAAAACGACGCAATGGAGGCTCCCATGAACAAAGTCACACCTTTCCTCATGTTCAACGACCAGCTCGAAGCCGCAATCGCATTCTACACCGCCACGTTTCCCAACTCCGAAGTACGCAACATTGCCCGCACAGGCACT
>DLGM01000401.1:0-2005 GCA_002482705.1 Cyanobacteria bacterium UBA7694 | reverse complement strand
ACAGACGGCCCCATCAGCTCCGCCGAATTCGTCGTGGGGGGACAAGCCTTCATGGGCTACAACGGAGGACCGTACTTCAGCTTTTCTGAAGGCGTTTCGCTCTACGTGGACTGCGCGGATCAGGAGGAAGTGGATACATACTGGGATAAACTCGTGCAAGCAGGAGCAACGCCTACCCAATGTGGTTGGATCAAAGACCCCTTCGGTCTCTCCTGGCAAATTGTACCAAGACGTTTCACCGAGCTGATCCATGACACAGACCCCAAGAAGGTAAAGGCGGTCATGGAAGCCATGATGACAATGGTAAAGCTCGACGTCGCTGAACTCGAAAGAGCCTATAACGAAGCTTAGGCGTACTCATCTCATCAGAAGTCCTGGCTTTCGGTGAATGCGGCATGACTTACACAACAACGATGCTGACAAACACCTTAGCTTGGCAAACACATGCTTGAATTCTGATTTTCATAAGAATACAATCAGTATAAGACCTTTATTTTAATAGAGGTACACACCATGGGAATGGTAAAGAAACTATCCAAAACAGGCACCAGTTACTCTGTCATCCTTGACAAGACACTGATGCAATTACTGTCAATTACACCTGATAGCCTACTAGAAGTGAAAACTGATGGGAAATCGCTCATCCTGACGCCTATTGAACAATCTCCGTTAGATGAGTCAGTACAAGATCCCAAGTTTCAAGCTTGCATTGGCAAACTCGAAGCGGAAGTTTGGGGCAGCTTATAAGCGACTGGCCGAATAATGGAAACACTCCACTGTCTGACTTTGTAGCGAATGGAAAACAAAACAGCCTTAAATACAAAATAAGAGGCATGAATATTTTGCCAACTTTGAGGGTATAATAAAAAAATCCTTACCGCGAGGTCTTTGCCATGCAAGTCAATAAACCCATCGCTCCGCCACCCCCTCCCCCGCCGCCGGCCACGTCCCTCACCCCCAGCGGCAACGCCGACATCTTTAGCGGGCTCACATCCGTCTCCCCTACGGGCGGTAAAAAACTCGATGCGGTCTCCGAATTGCTGGCCCAATTCCGGGGCATTGCCGGGGACGAAAGCGTCACCACCCGGTTGGCCTAATGGCCGAACTGCTTTCCCAACGGGCCATTGATCCGTGGTACCACGAATACGTCGTAGACACCTCGGACCAGGTCTTTATTGATGCCTGTATCGCAGAAACCGTGGCTGATTTCCGCAGCCACGGTTATCGCACTGCGATTATCACCGAGGCCCAACAGGAGCAATTCCTCGTCAGTTGTATTGCCGTAACAGACAAAGGGCAAAACAATCAGGCTGTGAGTGCCCAGGCAGAAGCGAAAATCCAGGATACCCATGCGATTACGCCCCTGCGACAGGCCTCGGTCGAACCCACACTGGTCTCCTTTGATTTTAAAAAGAAGCGCTAAAAGCCCCCAGGTTGGCGCCTAGATGTGGGCGGCTTGGGGGGTGCTCCGCCGGGGGGCTTCGGAGGTTGCCCCGGACGCTTGAGCGGAGCCGGAGCGGCACTTTTCAGAGTGGGCTTGCCCCAGCCCTCTTGCTGGCGCTTGCGGTCTTTGTTTTGTTGCGAGTCGGATTGTCCCCCACCCATGCCCTGACCTGCGGAGTCGTCCATCAGGTTAAATTCGCCCTCTTGGTCTTCGCGGCGCAGGCGTTTGCCCGACTGTTTATTAGTCTGCCAGGCCGAATCTTCCGTTTCTTTGGGACGGGTCTTGAGGCTGGCAGCGGTTTGCTGCTGGCCTGCAAAGGTTTGAGCAGCCTGGGACGCGGCCCCCTCGGGGGGTTGGTGCCCAGCCAAAGCCTGGGCCAAAGCGGAGCCCATCGATTCGCCTTGCCCCAAAATGTGGAGGGGAGGGCGATCCAGGCCGGGCTGAACCCGGGCATTTTGCAACAGTTGGTTGAGACGCACCTGAGTGGCTTCGGAAGTAAGGTTCAGCGCCTTTTGGGTATTGGCGGTGGTTTGGGTCGGCCCGGTGGGTACTTGAGGGGCT
>DLGM01000128.1 GCA_002482705.1 Cyanobacteria bacterium UBA7694 | reverse complement strand
AATGGCTTCAGCCTTGACCTGAGCATCAGAACGGCTGCCCAGGCTCATGCTGATTACCTGAGCGCCATGATCAGCGGCCCAGATGACACCATTGGCCACGTCGGCGGAGGTGCCTGAACCATTGTTGCCCAAGACGCGGATGGGCATAATTTTGGCGGCGGGGGCAAACCCGGCAACACCGACTTGGTTGTTTGTGGTGGCAGCGGCAATGCCGGCGCAGTGGGTGCCGTGACCATGGCCGTCAAAGGCTTGATCATCGCCATCTACCATGTCTTTGCCCGGCACCATTTTGGCTAACAGATCTGGGTGCTGTAAATCGACCCCGGTATCCACAATTGCGATCACGACTTTGTCGCTGCCTTGGGTGATTTCCCAGCCTTTGAGTGAATTGCTCACGCGGTGAGCGTATTGTTGGGCAAACATTGGGTCATTGGGGAAAGGGGTGGGTTCGGAGCGGAGCAGGGGAGCACCTGCCAGTTCCGGGGGAATGCTGACAATATAGTTGGGTTCAGCGTACTGGACGCTGGGATTGGCACGCAGGGTTTGCAGGGTGGAAGAGATATTCATGCCGGGACGCACTTTTACCAGTTCGATGCCCATGCCAGGGCGACCAATGCTCTGAATCCGGGTGATGCCCAGTTGTTGCAGAGTCATTTGGCTGTTTTGGGCGCTGACGCCGGGGCGGAAGCGGACAACCAGTTCACCGGGGACGGTGCCTTGGGCGGGATTGGCGACTTTGGTTGCGACCCGGTTCATCTGGATGGCTGAGGCGCTGCGCACCAAGGGGGAAGTGCCTGGGGTGAAGGCTGCAGGAGTGGTTTGGCAGGCAGTGAGCAAAAGGGTAGAAAGAGCGGCAATCAGGAGGGGTGTACGCATAAGATACCTCATCGACAGTATCTGTTCAGGGTAACATTCCTAGGCGGGTGGGGCAAGCTCTGCATCTGCCTGAAGTTCAGTCGGCCCGAGGGTCAGCAGGTTGCCCTCGGGGGTGCGCAATAAAAGACTATCTTGATCAAATGCTGCCAAGGTAAAACTTTCGGCAATTCCCAAGGCATCTAAATTGGCCTGATACAATAATTTGCCTGCTTGGTCTTTTTTTCCCTCTTCCACGGTGTGATGGGTAATATCCAAACAATGTTGGCTGCTGACCAACAGTTGTTCTGTTTGGGTCAGGGGATGGATGACCAGGGGGTTCAGGTTGTTGCTGTCGACAAAGGCGATGAGGGCGTCGAGACTGTCAGGAAACTGGCCGTTATGCTGGCTGGCATAGACCATGAGCAGGTGTTGCAATTGCTGAAGCAAAGTATGGATTTGTTCTGGGGGGGATATTCTGGCTGGCGGGGGTTCAGGCGCTTTTACGGGTGCGGGGGCTGAGGGTTTGACACTTTGCACGTGGGCAAGGAGGACGTGATACTCTTTGCGTAAAGATTCCATTTCTTGACGCAAACGCAAATTCTCCTGACGAACCTGTCCCACTTGGGCCCCACTGCTGAGATTGATCAGCAGGCTGGCCATAACTAAAATCAGTAAAACAGCCATTAATAAGCTCACGGTTGTCCCTCCGGTGTGGATTATACCATTCCAGCAAGGCCGAGCTGCGACAAAAGTCAAAACCCCTGATTTCAGGGGTTTTGACTGAATCTAGAACAAGCCTTGGCTTATTTAATAATGCTGGTAAAGCTGCGGCTTTCGTCTTGAATGGATTCGAGCAGGCGGACCAATAGCTGAACGGATTGGCCAATGCGACCCAGTTCATCCTGGGCACGGGCCAAGGTGGCTCCTTCTTTTGCCTTAAAGGTCACGCGACCAACAGGGCGGGCATAAAGGTTAATGGTAATGGGGTCGGTATTTGGGTCAAAAGCGGCGTTACCAGTGCCACCAAAGGGTTGAGCAGGGTCTGCAACGCGCCAAGCGCCCACCCCGCCATTTTGAGCGTGAACCAAGCAGTCATAGACAATCCCGTCAGATTTGACGATATAACGTGGGGTGGCCTGTAAGTTGGCGTTGCCCCCGGCACTTGGGTCTTCAATCATGATCTCTTTGCCGGTGCCATCGGTGACTTGGTAACGAGGGCCATCAGCGGTAGAGATTTGTTTAATCGTGACTGGGTCACCGTCAATCCCGTTATTGAGGCTTAAATAACCTTCCGCATCGGTTTGCCCTAAGCGCCGCGCGATACCTTTGACGTCACCAATCGCACCGCCGAACTGGGGACGGGTGGGATCGTCAATATCGATGGCAGTGGAGAAAAATAGGTTGTCAGCGGCTTTAAGTTGGGAGTCAAAGCCTACCCCGATACTCAGGAGCAGGTTGCCAACGCTTAAGGTGGCCATAGGATGTTTACCTCATCACTTAAGTAGATGTATCCACGTTTGTTTATCTCGCAGATATCTGAAGACTTGTCCGAAGGCTTAGGGATTTAATCAAGTCTTAAAAGAACTAAATCTGTTGTTAAAAGAAAGCGGGGGCCCTGAATAGGCCCCCGCTGTTAGGCTTTTGGCCTAGCCTTTAATTTTCTTAACGGCTTCGGTCAGTTGGGGCAGGACTTCGAGGGCATCAGCCACCATGCCGTAGGTAGCGACCTTAAAGATCGGGGCTTCAGCATCGGTGTTGATGGCAACGATGTACTTGGAAGAAGACATCCCGGCCATATGAAGCATTGCGCCGGAAATACCAGCGGCAACGTACAGGGTGGGGCTGACGGTTTTACCGGTTTGGCCCACTTGTTCGCCATGGGGACGCCAGCCGGCGTCAACCACTGCGCGGGAAGCACCGACGGCAGCGCCGAGGGCACCAGCCAGGCTTTCGACGAGGTGGAAGTTTTCCGGGCCTTTGAGGCCGCGACCGCCGCTGACGATCATGTCGGCTTCAGCCACGTCCAGTTTGCCGCCGTCGGCCTTTTCTTCGCTGATCACGCGGGTGCGCAGGTTGTCAGCAGTCAGGGACAGCTCGACAGCTACGGTTTGAGCGGTTTTGCCCGCATCAGCAGCGGTCGGGGCAATCACGTTGGCCCGCAGGCTGACCAAAGCGGGTTTGGCTTGCACAGAGACGGTAGCATAAGCTTTACCGGCAAAGACCGGGCGCTTGGCCACAAAGTGGGTGCCGTTGTGGCTGAGTTCGACGGCATCTGAAGCCAGAGCGGCATCCAGACGGGCGGCCACGCGGGGGGAGAGGTCTTTGCCGTTGATGCTGGCGCTGAAGAGAATCAGGTCGGGCTGATAACTCTTGGCAGCTTGTTCGACCGCATGGGTGTAGCCATCGGTGGTGTAGTGGGCCAGCATTTCATGGTCAGCGAGCAGTACTTGACCTGCGCCATGCTGGGCCAGTTTGTCGGCATGAGCGGCAACGCCGTGGCCAATTAACAGGGCAGCGACATCGCTGGCATTGAGCTGTTGGGCTTGGGACAGGAGTTCGAGGCTGGTCTTTTTGACGGCCCCATCTTTGATTTCAGCAACAATCAATACTTTCATGGTGTGTTCTCCTTCGCCTTAGATGACCTTAATTTCTTCGTGGAGCAGGCGAGCCAGCTCGTCAACGCTGCCAACAATACGGCTGGCGGGGCGGGCGGGCGGCAAGCTCAGGGACTCAATCACAACGCGGGGAGCGAGGCTTACGCCCAGGCTACCAGCAGCCACTTCTTCTNNCATTTCTGCCGCTGCCACTTCTTCAAGGGGCTTTTTCTTGGCCATCTTGATACCCTTGAGGGAAGGATAGCGGGGGGTGTTGAGGCCTTTTTGGGCCGTCATCAAGATCGGCAGGCGGGATTCAACGGTTTGGGTTGCGCCTTCAACGGTGCGCTGAGCGGTGACTTTTTCACCTTCGAGGTCAAGCTTGATGACCATTGAAATTTGGGGAATGCCCAGCATTTCGGCGACCAGCGAACCCACTTGCAGGGCGTCGTCGTCAATGGCTTGGCGACCGCAGAGGATCATGTCGTACTTGCGACCTTCCAGGGTTTTGGCAATTAGTTTGGCGGTGGTGAAGGAGTCCAGTTGCATAGCGGTGCCTTCGGTGGTGACATGAATGGCTTCGTCTGCGCCCATGGCCAGACCGGACAAGAGAGCTTCGCGGGCGCTTTCGGGGCCAACGGTCAACAGGGTGACTTTGGCACCGTTGTTTTCTTGGTATTTCAGGGCTTCTTCGATGGCAAATTCATCATAAGGGCTGACAATATAGCTAATACCGTCGCGGACAATGTCTTTGCCGGAGGGGTCGATTTGAATGACAGTGGTCGTGTCGGGGACTTGTTTAAGCAGAACAATGATATCCATAAAATCCTCCTTGGGGTGTGCAGACGCAGTTTAACATTTAACTTTAAGTTAAGACAAGGTTAGTCTCGGGAATTTATGCACTGCATCCACATGGTTCATCTTACCCTGTGATCACTCTGGGTGACGAGGTGTTTGGGCCGGAAGCTGTGATTTATCCCACACAATGGTTTCTCCTACAGCAACGCCCTTGATACCGGGCTGCACTTGCCCTATGATGAGGCTGGAGGCCTTATGCGCATTTATTCTGCCCTTTTAGCATTCAGCTTTTGCCTATGGGCCCAGCCGCTCTGGGCGCTACCCCTGGGCACCCAGGAAGTCAAAGACCGGGCCTTGGCCCGCGCCATTCTACTCGGGGATGAAACGGCGATTGAAACCAGTCTGGCTGCGCAGCGGGATCTCAATCGCCCGCTCTATCTGTCGTCACACTTGCGTTTGCGACCTCTCAGCCTGGCGGTGTGCGCCCCGGCCCGTGAGCGCACACTGGCGGTGCTGGAATATCTCTTGTTGCAAGGGGCCGGGGCCAATTATCAAGAACCTG
>DLGM01000298.1:20150-21763 GCA_002482705.1 Cyanobacteria bacterium UBA7694 | reverse complement strand
TATGTGGAAAATCTTGTACAGTTGCCCCGATATCCGGGTGCTTTTGATTTACCCCCGCGTTGGGAGCCCCTTTCACGAGAGCGTTTAGGGTTACCCCCCCAAGGACGCCTCTATTTTTGTCTCAGCAGTGTGTCGCGTTTGGCCCCGGAACTGGATGCGGTGTTTGCTGAAATTTTAGCCACCGATCCAGAAGCTTGGATTGTGCTGCGCCGCCCGCCCATGGAGTCTTTGCAGCAATTGCTGACCGCGCGGTGGCCACAGACCTTTACTCCCAAGGGCTCTGCACGCGTTTGTTGGGCCGATCCGCACCATCCCATCGGACAGTTATTGTCTCATGCGGCGGTGGTATTGGATCCCCCCCACTGGAATGATGAGCGCCAAAGTTTGGCCGCATTGGCACTAGGAATTCCTGTGATTACCTGTCCGGGAGCTCACCTGCGCNNCAGTCGTCTGACCCTGGGAATGTATGAGCAACTGGGAGAGCGGACGGCTGTTGTGGTCGACTGGAAAGTTTATGCCAACCATGCCGTTTGGCTGGCTACCGACGGCCCAGAACGGCGTCGCTTCCAGCAACAGCTCAGCGTTTTTGCCCCGCGTCTGTTTAACCGCGAGGGCATTGGTTTATTGCTTATGTGGTTAAAACAGCTTGAGGTTCGCTCCCTGTGACGGGGGCGTTTTAGAGTGGGCTTGAAGGCAAAGAAAAATGTTTGGGGGGCTGAAATCTGGGTCTCAAGACGTTATAATAAGAAGTGCGGGAACCTTGATGGTTTCTGGACAGAAGTTAAGTGAAGTTAAAAAGCTACGAAATTTCTGTTTAATTTAAGCAAGCTTGCCCTGGGGTAGGCCCATAACTTATTATAAGCCAGACAGATTAGCCCGGAGGCCTCTGATGCAAGTTAATAACAATTATTACCCTCCCCAGCCGCCCACTCAGGGGCCGCAACAGCCGGGATATCCCCAACCTGTAACCTATCGTCCGCAAGTGCCCGGTGCCGCCTTTGGCGCGCCTGACATGTACCAGCCTGGTATGCCCCGTCCGGTCGCTCCCGGTACCCCTGCCAGTCAAGTGCCTCAGCAAAAATATGAGTATGTCTCTCAAAAAGACGTGGCCTTTGGCCTCGTAGGTGCTGCGGCGGGTTTCTTTATCGGCGGCCCGATTGGTGCCCTCATTGGTGGTTTGGCTGGTATTCTGCTCAGCGCTTTGGCCCGTGGCATCAGCCACTGGCAAAAGAGCAAAGAACAAAAACAGCAAATTCCGCCGGGTCAAATGCCCAATGCCCCTCAGTACCCCCAACCGATGATGAATGGGCAAAACCCCCAAGGTTATCAGTATCAAAACCGTTATGACTATGGTCAGAACCAACAAATGCCCGGTGCCCGCCCTCCCCAGCAGTACCGCTAGCAGCCTTCTGGCCCCCGTAAAGCACCGACATTGCCGTCGGTGCTTTTGCGTTGCAAGTCCCCCCAAAGCCTGGGGCAAGTTGTTATGCTGAAGATGCAGGCTTGGCCTCTCTCCACATCACGGCCTTGAGCCCCTTCCCCACTAGACTACAGATAAAGAGACTCCTATGAAACTTGCCGATGAAATTCAGCGCCGCCGTACGGTGGCGATT
>DLGM01000298.1:5542-20134 GCA_002482705.1 Cyanobacteria bacterium UBA7694 | reverse complement strand
CACCCGGATGCCGGGAAAACCACCCTGACCGAAAAATTTCTGCTTTACGGGGGCGCTCTGCAAGAAGCTGGGTCGGTACGGGCCCGTAAAAACCAGCGTTCTGCCACCTCTGACTGGATGGAGCTTGAACGCAAGCGCGGAATCTCGGTCACTTCGACCGTATTACAGTTCGACTACCAGGGTTTCCGCATGAATTTGCTCGATACCCCTGGCCACGAAGACTTTTCTGAAGATACTTACCGGATTCTCACCGCTGTAGATGCGGCGATCATGGTCATCGACGGGGCCNNTCCGTTGGCACTCAGGGCTTGGGCGCAAACTGTTTGAAGTGTGCCGCAAGCGCATGATCCCGATTTTTACCTTTGTCAACAAACTTGACCGCCCCACCCGTGAGCCCTTTGAGCTGCTCGAAGAAATTGAAAAGGTACTCAATATCCAGGTCTATCCGATCAACTGGCCGCTGGGGACGGGGTTTGATTTTAAAGGGGTGTATGACCGCCTTGAAAAAGAAGTCCACCTCTTTGAAAAGACCACCGGGGGAGCTTACAAAGCGCCCGTTGAAATTGGTGATTTAACCGACGACTTTGTTGCCAAAACCCTAGAGCCTGAGCTGCATGCTCAGGTGCTGGAAGAAATTGAAATGCTCGATGTGGCCGGAGAAGCTTTTGATGTCGCCCGTGTCCACAGCGGCGAAATGACCCCGGTCTTTTTTGGCAGCGCTATGAATAACTTTGGTTTGCAGATGCTGCTCGATTATTTCTTCCGTTTTTCACCGCCACCAGGGGTTTACCCCAGTACCGCAGGCAATATTGCCCCTGATTATGATGCCTTCTCGGGTTTTGTGTTTAAAATCCAGGCCAATATGGATCCCAAACACCGGGACCGCATTGCCTTTATCCGCGTGTGCACGGGCAAGTTTGAAAAAAACATGCAGGTCAGCCACCCGCGTAGCGGCAAAAAGATCAAACTTTCGAGTGCACACTCCCTGTTTGGACAACAGCGGGAATCCGTTGAAGAGGCTTATGCGGGCGATATTGTTGGCATTATCAGCAATGACAAATTTGGCATTGGGGATACATTGACTCAGGATGACAAAATTCTCTATCAGGGCATTCCCTATTTTGCCCCGGAGCACTTTATTTTCCTGCAAAACCCGAACCCGTCTAACTACAAACGTTTCCGCGATGGTCTCGATCAATTGTTGCAAGAAGGGGTTATCCAAGGCTTTGAACTCGATACCCACTCTCAAAACAACTTTGTGTTAGGGGCTGTTGGCCCGCTTCAATTTGACGTGGTGCAATACCGCATGGAAAACGAGTATGGAGCCCCGTCTCAGCGGCAAAGTGCCACCTGGAGCGTGCTGCGCTGGGTTGACCCCGACTTCCCCGCTGAAAAGCTAGACCGCTCGATTTTGCCGGTTGGGGCTGCCAGTGGCCGGGATAAAGATGGCAACCCGGTGGTGCTCTTCACCAACCAGTGGTCGCTGGACCTCTTTCAGGGTAAACAACCAGACATTCGCCTGTCAGATACCCCCTTTCGCATGGAGCTGACTAGCCTGAAGCGTTAATTGCCAAGGAGGGCTTTATGCCCTCCTTGTATGAATGGGTTCTGGGAACCCTTGTTCAGGAAGTCATGTGGGGTGTAATACTTCCAACAGATGTTCGTCTTGCCCATATAGGTTACAATGAGGGCATCTGCTGAACAGGAGCAAGTTCCCTTGAGCTATCTGTTTGTTGATCGCCCCCAAGATATTGCTGAAACAGTAGCCATTGCCCTTGAGCGTTTGGCTGAGCTCTTTCGTCTCCAGCAAGAGTCTTCGATGAGTTCACTGCAACAGAAAATTCTGGCCTATATTCAGGGGCATCCCGAAGAAGGGGTCACCTTAACACTTTTACACCAGCGCTTTGGCTTGGGCAAAGCGACCCTCAGTCAATCGATCAAAACGCTGGAAGAAAAGGGCTTGATTGACCGGGCAACAGACCCCGGAGATGGGCGCGTGCAGCGGTTATTGCTTACCCCAGAGGGGGAACATGCTGCCCAGGATGTCATGGGTTTTACCCAAGGGATCTTGGCCGTGATTCGCAACCTTGAGCGTGAGCGCTTGCAGCACCTTTCGGGTACCTTGCTCGAATTACTGCATGGGCTGCAAATGAGTGGGCTGATTTCTGTCGAGGGGATGTGTTTCCAGTGCAGCTTTTTTAAGCACAAAGATGATGCCTATTGTGCGCTATTGCGCAAACCCTTGGCGGAAACGGATATTCCAGAAAACTGGTATCAGGTCGAACCTAAGCGCGGACGTCGATCAAAGCTGCAGGACTTGCTGCCGCAATCAGGCTAAGGGCCGCTTCTCCCTGCTGTTTTTGGATATCTTGTGCTTTGGCTAACAGGGCCGTATTGATTTGGGTTTCGGTGCTGCTTTTTTGCACGGCTGCGTTGATCACTTGCTGGGTCGGGCTATCAATGCCGGAAATGGGGTTGTTGCTCATAATCGTCTCCTATGAGCAAGATCATAACATACATCGCCCTACCCTGCCGCTGTTTCTAGACTCGCTCCCTGATTTGCGTTAGACTGAAGGGCGAGGGCTTTTGCGTGACCTTCCAAGTCTTGTTAAATAGGTGCTCCCCTTTGAATACTACCGCTCAGAGAATGTTTTAACTATGGCGCATGCACCCAAAAAAGTGCCCCAATCTGCACCCTTGAGCGCCCAAGAAGCGGTAGCGGCCTTTACCTCGCTGGTACATAAAATTGCTTATAATCTGGCGCGGCGTACCCCGGATCCGGTAGAGGATTTGATACAGGTAGGCATGATTGGCCTGCTTGAGGCCCATAAACGTTTTGATCCCCATCAAAATGCCTCGTTTAAAACCTATGCTACCCATTTTATCACCGGCCATATCCGTCACTATTTGCGGGATAAACAACAATTGGTCAAAGGTCCTCGGGCTTTACAAGAACTGCTTTACCGGGTACAAACCTGTGAACGCCGTCTTTTACAGGAGCTCAAGCGTGAGCCCACCACCACTGAGCTGGCTCAGGCTTTAGAGATCACCGAAGCCAGTTTGCAGGAAGTGCGCTCCTTTGAGCGTCAGACGCGCATGATGTGGCTCGATCCCGATCTGTCTTCGGATGGGGATCAGGATCGTTCGCTGCTCGATTTGCTGCCCGGTGATGAGGGGGCCGGACAAGCGGTATTAGACACGCGCATTTATATTCTGGAAGGGCTAGAACGCTTGGACAGCCTGGATCAACAGTTGTTACACCTGCGTTATTTTGAAGACCTGACCCAGGCGGATATTGCCAGCCGTTTAGAAATGTCACAAATGGAAGTGTGCCGCAAGATCAAACAGGCGGAACGGCGTCTAAAACAGCTCTTGTATGAGTATATCGACTAGAGCACTTTGAGCAAAATGCGGTAGATCACTTCAATGGTGATCAGGGCCAGCATGGGCGAAAAGTCGATGCCAATTTTGGTGCTCGGCAGAATGCGGCGAAAGGGTGCCAGTAAGGGCTCTGTGGTGCTGTAAATAAAGCGCACGACCGGATGACCGGTGCTGATATTGGGAAGGAAAGAAACCACAACCCGCGCCAGCATCAGCAAGGTAATCAGCATGCGCAGGCCTTCAAGAACGTTTAAGAGCACATTATTCGCCATGGGCAGATCCTTCGCGGTTGATGCGGGCGGCATTTTGTTCACCCAGTTGGGCTGAGCGTCGGGTTGCAGTCTCGACGGTTTTGAGCAAGGTGGCCCGGATTTTATATTCTTCCATGACCTGAATGCCTGCAATCGTGGTGCCACCCGGTGACGTTACCATATCACGGAGCTGAGCCGGGTGTCTATCCGTCTGCTGCATCAGCTTGGCCGAACCGATCAGGGTTTGTAACACCAGTTGACGGGCGGTAGCCCGTGGCAAACCCTGTAACACACCGCCCTCGATCAGGGCGTCCACAATCAAGAAGACAAAACCAGGGCCGCTGCCGCTCAGTCCGGTGACCGCATCGAGATATTTTTCTGGCAGCACCATACATTCTCCAACAGCCCCGAAAATGCGCTCGGTCAGGGCCGTTTGAGTGACCGTGACATGGGGGTTCAAAGCCAGCACAGACATACCCGCCTGGACCTGACAGGGGGTATTGGTCATAACGCGGATCAGGGCTGTTTGCGGGGGGAAGAAGTGGGCCATAAAGTCGAGGGGGATCCCAGCCATGATCGAGATACAGAGCAAGTCAGGGGCCAAGGGAGATTGGTTCAGCTCTTGCAAGACTTTGGCGGCGTTGTCGGGTTTGACAGCCAATAAAATGATCGGACTGGTGGCAACTTCAGCCAGAGAGGTAGTGACTGAAATGCCAATTTCCTGTTGCAGCTTGCGCAATTTATTGGCGTTGTGGTCCAAAACCAGAACTGCCTCTGGCGCAAACAGACCAGAGGCAATGACGGCACGGGAGAGAACTTCGCCCATGACTCCGCCACCAATGATGGCGAATTGGGGGGACATCAAGGTTATTTCACGCGCCAGAAGAGGTCACGGGCGTCGCGGTTCATCCACGGTTGTTGTTCAACGCCGAGCGAGTTGATGACGACGTTACTGGGAGAGAAAAGGAAGATCCCGTCGCCAATCCGTTCTTGGTTACCGTCAAGGGCGTGGGTTGCACCCGCTACAAAGTCAATCAGACGTTGGGCTTGATCTCCATCGAGATCGGTCAGGTTAATGATCACGGCTTTGCGCATGCGCAGGGATTCAACAATGTCGAGGGCTTCATCAAAGGACTTGGGCTCCACAATCAGCATTTCGCTCTGAGACAGGGCGGCATTCAGGCCAATGATATTGCTGATACCATTTTTGTCACTTTTGTTCGAACGGCGGGGGCGCAGTTTGTCTTCGGCCGGATCACTGTAGACGGCTACATGGGGGTTGATATGTGCAGGGTGGCCCAGATCCATCATTTCTTCGTCTTCAACGGGGACCCCAACAAAGGTTTTTACTTTTTTCCAGAGTTCTGCGCTCACGGTTCGGACCTCTCTCAAGTTTGCTAGGTGTGTTTCTCGTGTGGTGGGCGATCATGTTGCCGCAGTAAACAGGGTAGTCTGAAGCTACCTTGTTTAATATTAACATTCTCTTTACAAAGGGTTATGTACGCTTATCACCAAAGAAGCCAGGCCTCTTCACATTCCCTGTGCAATTACCAGAGCTGGGTTATCAGGGACGCAGCAGGCGTACATCTTTGGGGGCGCTGATTTGTTTTGCTTTGCGAATGTGTTCGATCATCATGTCACGGACCAAAACCCCCGTGGTTTTGACATTGCGGGCCCCCTGAAAGGGTAAATCCTCATTGCCAGCAAACACATAATCAATGGTGGTAATGGTATACCAACGCTCTGGATCAAGGGGTTTTCCACCCACCTGAATGGCGGTTACTTTTCCCTCTTTGTTGAGGGTATAAACCAGATTTGAAAACTGTAAGTTTTTGGATTTGCGCAGGCGTGAAGCGTTGATCTTGACAATTTCGGCCAATACTTTGCCCTGTAGTTCGAGGGTAATCAGGGCGTTGTCAAAGGGCAAGATCTCGAAAATTTTACCCACTGTGATCGGCCCTTTGCCGAGATCCGTGCGCACTCCGCCCGTATTGAGAATACCTACATCCGTTTGCCCATGGGCACGGATCATATCGGCAATCAGGCTGCCCAGGGCAAAGGGGCCATTGTATTTGCCTTCAGCACTCATCACATCCTGAGATTCGCCAATCACGGTATTGAGTTCAGCCCCTAGCTGATTGGCATAGGTATCTACCAGTTGACGGACAGGTTCTTGGTCAAAGCGCTGATCGAGTAAAACCAGCTCACTGTGATGGCGGGTAATTTTGCGCGCTACCTGATCATAGGTGATATCAAGGCGGCCGACATAAACGCCCATGTAATAGGCTTGGTGAATCAGGGTGCCACCTAAACCATTGGAGGTGCCATTGGGTTCGAGGATGGCTTTGTCCAGGCGGGTATGGGAGTGTCCCCCGATAATAATGTCAATGCCCGGTACCTGCTTGGCAAAGGCCTGGTCATGTTCAAGCCCCATGTGATGCAGGCCGATAATTAAATCGACCTTGGGGCGCAATTCTTGGACCAGGCGTTGGGCAATGGGAACTGGGTCCATGAATTTTAAAGGTTCACGATTGGCCTGGGCTACAGCCTGCCAAGCATGTTCACTCATAAAACCAATCACGGCCACTTTCATGCCATGTACATTAAAGATCTGGAAGGGGCGGAAGATCAAGTTGCCGGTGGCAGCGTCTGCCAAATTGGCGCACAACAGGGGAAAGTGGGTGTACTGGGCATGTTTGCGCAGGTTGACAATGCCGTCATCCAGGTCATGGTTACCGATGGTCATGGCATCATAACCGGCTAAACTCATGGCTTTGAGATCGGGTTCACCTTTGTAGACATTGTACAGCGGGGTGCCTTGGAAAGCGTCCCCGGCATCGAGAATGAGGGTGCGCGGATTGTGTTTGCGCATCATGTCGAAATAACGGGTGCGACGTACAATGCCCCCGACGTTTTGTTTGAGATTGACGTCATCAAAGGCTTGAAGGCGGTTATGGGTGTCATTGGTAAAGAGGATGGTCAGTGTCTCTTCACTGGCCAAACTGGGTAATGTTAAAGCCATGACCATCATGACAGCAAACATCCAGCGACGACAAAAGGGGGCAAGCAGCATCAGTCAATCTCCGACGGGATAGTTGCGCTCATAATACCACAGGTCAGGATGGCCTAAATGGCTTCCTGACCTGTACCGGCTAGAAGGGAATACCAAAGCCTAAGTGGAAGGCTCCGCTGCTCTCGCCTTTTTCTTTGCCGACTAACTTCATGCCATAACCGGCGTGTAATACGCCCAGATTGCCCACTTTTACGTTGACGCCGACTCCGGCGCCCACTTTGGGGTCTACCTGGGTACCGTCAAAGAAATCACCGGCCGTGAGTTTAGCGGTGGCGCTGACCGGGCCCCAAATCTGGGCATTGACCCCGGCACTGGCAATCGCATAACTGGAGCCCACTTGGGCTCCGTCTGAGTCCCAGCCCAACAGAGTACGGCCACTGCCCGCATTGTTAAACTTTTCGTAGAGGGGAGCATTGCCGATCACGGTGCCCCCTTGCAGCCNNCGCTAAAGCGTTCACCCATGGGAATGTGGTGGTTGACTTCACCGCCAAACTTACCCAGGGTGGCGCTGCCCAGTACGGGTTCGGCGTAAACATTCATGCGCGTGCCTTCACGGGGCAACATGGGATCATCCAGGGTATTGTAAGTGAGGCTGGGGCGAATACCGAGACGGTAATCAACGCCTGTGCCGCTGGCGGAGTATTGCTTGTCGATACCCACGCGCTGGGCGTCAATCGTAATGTCAGCGCGCCAGGGAGAAGTGTAAATATCGCCCAAGGGGCGGCCCAGGGTGACTTTGGCCCCGGTGCGGGTCTCGTCGGAATAAGGGCCTTGCCATTGGCGATGGTAGACACTGGCACCGAGGGAGGTGCGATTGGCAAAGGCCCAGGGGTCATAATAACTGACGCCCCCGCCCCAGACCTTCATCCCCAGGGTGCCATCAATGCTCACGCGGCGGTTTTGGCCCCCCACATTGCCCATATTGAGGCTGGCGGTGCCAAAGGGGCCATTGCCCATGCTATAACCTGCGCCAACGCTAAAGCTGGATGCTTTGTCTTCAGCGGTATGGACCCGTACCCGCACCTTGTCGGGGTTGTCTGGATCGGGCTCAACCGTCTTTTGCACATTGGCAAACAGGCCGGTACCCGCCACGCGTTTGAGATCTTCATCAAGGGTGTGCATATTGACGGGTTGATTGGCCTTTTGGCGCAACTCGCGCTGAATGACTGCAGCTTTGGTTTTGTCATTGCCAGACAAAATGACGTCGCCGAGTTTGGCTTCGCGGACATTGATCGTCAAGACCCCTTTGTCGAGGTCGGCAGAAACCCCTTCTGGCGGCATGAGTAAATAACCGGCATCGGCGTATTTTTTTTGCAGGGCTTCGAGACCTTTTTGGATATTGTCCATGGTCATGGGCTCTCCAAACAGGGCCTTGACCTCTTCTGGTTTATATACGGTCATGCCCTTAAATTCGGTGCGGGTGGGCATGGGCGCTTTGGTCATTTGGACGGTAATATTGTCGCCATTGACGTTGAACTCCAGGTTGGGAAGTACATACCCCTGCTTGGCATAATGGCCTTTGAGTTTCTCCATACCCTGTTGGATATTTTCATAGTTATAGGGCTGGCTAAAAAACTGTTTGGCCTGTTGGGCTTCGTTCTGGGCCATGGCCCCGTCAAAGTGTAAATTCTGGGGGGTTTGTACCCGAGAGGCTATGACCTGGAGGGTGTCTCCCTGAATTTGGAAGTCGAGGCCTGCGAGCAGGTGCTGAGGATTGGCATCATGGGCCTTTTGTAAGGCTTCCATTCCCTGGGTAATATGGGCCTGGGTCAGGGGCTGGGGAAAGAGTTTACGCAGGGCTTCCTGTTCAGCGGCAGGAATGCCGTGGAAGGCCACTTTGGTGGGGACAGGCACTACTTTGAGGGCCAAATCGATGCCATCAGCAGAAGCTTTGGGAATAAAGTCAACGGATAAAAATTTGTCAGACTTGAACAGGTCATCGGCACGGCGCTGTAAATCGTGTAAATTGACGCGTTCACCGACGCGGAACTTGAGCTGCTTTTTGGCCCAATCGGCATCCGGGCCACTGACCCCTTGAACTTCAATTTGGGTGACTTTGAGGGCATCTGGTTCGTTGTCAATCAGCAGCGGGATGGCGGGAACGGCACCATGGCGAATGCGGGCATCGCTGGGGCGGCTGAGCCCGGAATTTTCAATCACGAATTTGTCTTCGGTGACAAACAGCTCCCCATTTGACTCAAAGTACAGTTCGTCTTTGAAGTTCTTGCGAATGACCGCTTCGTTTTTTTGCACGTATGAAGCGGGGGTTTCGCCTTCCGGGACAGAAATTTTGCGCACACTGGTGGGATCGACGGTGCGTCCATTGATGTTGAGATTGGCCATGGTGAAATTCCCTTTGGGTTCAAGGTGGGGGGATAGAGAGCTTATCCCCCTTTTTGAGCGAGATCTTTCGTATTATTTCAGGCGTGGGTCGAGGGCGTCGCGCAGACCGTCGCCAAAGAGGTTAAAGGCAAAGACGGTGATCGCAATCGCCAGGCCAGGAATCAGCGGAATCAGCGGCTGATCGCGGAAATATCCCAAACCGTCATTGATCATGCTGCCCCAACTGGCGGTGGGGGCCTTGACGCCGAACCCTAAGAAGCTGAGGGCGGCTTCGGTCATGATGGCTCCGGCAATACCCATGGTTGCGACCACAATCACGGGAGCGGCAACGTTGGGCAGAATGTGTTTAAACATAATGGAGGTGTCAGAAGTGCCGAGGGCGCGAGAGGCTTCGATGAACTCCATTTCGCGCAGGGTCAACACCTGGCTGCGCACAATCCGGGCGAACTGGGTCCAACTGACGACGCTAATGGCAATAAAGATCACCCCTAGGCTCGGGCCGCGCACGGCAACAATGGCCATTACCAACAGCAGATCGGGGAAGGCCATCATAATGTCGGTCAGGCGCATAATGGTCATGTCGACCCAACCGCCAAAATAGCCTGAAATCAGGCCCAGGATACAGCCAATCACGACCGACAGGAAAATGGCGACCACCCCTACCTGCAACGACACCCGTGAGCCAAAGATCAGGCGGCTGAGGACATCGCGCCCACTGGAGTCAGTGCCTAAAGGAAAGCTTTCACCATTGGTGAGGGTCGCACTCTGAATGCGCAACAGCAGCCCATCCCCTTCGGGGGTAACGGTCAGATTGTTAGCGGCCAGGGACATTTCCGGGCTTAAGGGGTTGACCAAGGCCGTCACTTGTTTTTGCCCGGCAGGTACTTTGATGTCATCCCGGGACATAAACTCGTAGCGCTCATCCCCTGAGAGAAAACGAATATTGCGCGGAATCACGCTGTTTTTGGTCGGGGCTTCGGCCAATTCGACGGTTAAAACCTTGCCGGATGCCCCAATCGGTAGGGGCATCCCGTAGGCGGAAGTGCCATTGGGATACTGTTTGTTGGGGTCATGGGGGCTGAGCAGGGGGGCGAGCAGAGCCAGCAGAATCAGCAGGATAATCGTGATGCCCCCGGTCATGGCGATATAGTCGCGGCGCAGGCGCTTAAAGGCTTCTTTCCAGAGGCTTTCGCCGCCCCCTGCTACCTGCATTTGTTGCAGTTCGCCGGTTGCCAGTCCTAAGTTTGCGCTCATGCCATGTCCTCGATTTGTGCGTGAAATAGACCTATAGTAACAGACTGTGGCGCTCTTCAGAAGAGGAGGGCGGGGAGGGCGGCTCTTGAGATAGATTACAAATTTGTGATATATTCAGTATGTTGAAATTTTTTATTTATAAAGCGAGTTGCCCCTTGGACCCTGACAGTAGTCACTTTTATACCCTCCTCCCGCTCTTGCTCACCAGCCTTTTCTTTTCGGGCTTTATTAGCGCTTACGAAGCCTCCCTCTCTGCCCTGCCCCGCTTGCGCCTGCAAAATCGCGCCGAAGAGGGTGACCCGCGCTCCCAATATCTGCTGCAACTGATCGAAAAACCTCACCAGACTTTGCTGACGTTAATGGTCTGCGATTGGCTCGCGGACGTCACATTTTTGGTTCTCAGTGCCCTGCTGATCTCAGCTTGGTTTCCGGGCCCTTGGGCCCCCTTATTGGCGATTCTGATTTTGACGCCAACCCTCTTGATTGCGGGCGAAATTCTGCCCAAAGCCGTCGCTTCTCGCTGGGGTGAAAAGTTTGCGTATACGTGGCTGCCCGTATTGCGCATGTTGCTGGCCGTATTCAGTGTTCCCGTCAGCTTGATGAACCTGTTTACCAAACCCTTTTTAGATATTGTGGGTGCTCGGTTTGGCCAGCTTGTTCCCGATTTTACCGAAGAAGAAATCATGCAAATGGTCAACTTTGGTGGCAATACGGGTATGCTCGATAAACAGGAAACAGCCCTGGTGCAATCGGCTTTTACCTTTGATGACAAACCCGCCAGTGCGGTGCTCACGCCACGGGTGGACATGATCTGCATCCCGCATACCTGCACCGTTGAAGATGCCCTCGAAATCATGACGGGGGAAGAAGGTTATTCCCGGCTGCCGGTGTATAAAGACAATCTCGACAATATTATTGGGATTGTCCACATCAAAGATTTATTGCGCATTCGCCAAAAGGCCAATGGCCCCTGTTATGTCCCTGTTTCTAACGATATGCGCAAAGCCCACCATATCCACGAATTCCAGTCAATCAACTTGGTGCTCAAAGAAATGCAGGCCCGCCGTCAGCCGATGTTTATTGTCACTGACGAATACGGGGGTACGGTCGGTTTGGTGACCATGGAAGACCTGCTCGAAGAAATTGTGGGGGAAATCCACGATGAATATGATGAAGAAGAGGCACCGATGTTAGAAAAGGGCAGTGAGCCCCATCAGGTCTTTGTGGATGCCCGCATCAGTGTTTCAGAAGTCAATGAGGTCTTAGGCCTCGATCTGCCCAATAGCCAATCGGTGGCAGCCCTTGTGTTTAATACGCTGGGGGAGGTGCCCGGTCAAGGGCAATTGGTCCAGATTGGCAACGCTGAATTGCGCGTTGAGCAAATTGACGGTATCCGCATTCAGCGGGTCCAAATTCGCAAACTGTTGGAGTCAGGCTTAACGCCGGTTTCTACCGACGCAGCCTAAGGCCTCATTTTGTCATAGAGACCGGTCTAAGATCGGTCTCTATTGCTGTGAGCTGAAAGTGGGTCGGGCAGATTATGCCACGGGCTCAATAGCGGTGGCCAATTGGGCCAGTTGTTCCAAATCGAGGGTTTCCCCACGCAGACCCAAATCCCACCCTTCCGGGGCCTGATTGGCCCAAGACAGAGTGCGCAGCACATTGCGCAAATTTTTGCGCCGCAATTGGTAAATGCGGGTCAATAATTCCCAGAAGTGGCCAATATGGGGTACATCCACTGGCGGCGTGCGCCGTGGCCGAAACCATACCATGGCCGAGTCGACCTTGGGAGCTGGGTCAAATAAATCTCGGGGCAATTCGGCCAATAAATCGACTTCGGCGGCATACTGAACCTGTAAACTCAGCAGCCTAAAGCCCTCGTCACCGGGCTGGGCCAGCAATTTAAATGCCACTTCGTGCTGGACCATCAGCAAAATATCGCGAAACAGGGGCAGCCCCGGATGCACGTTTTCCCGCATCATGGGTTTGAGGTTCAGCAACTGGAACAGAATTTCGGAGGTCAGGTGGTAGGGAATATTGGCGATGGCGCGCAGTTGGTCAGCCGGAGCCAGTTCGCGGATAAAGGTTTCGGTCGAATAACGGATGTCGCCATAAATAAGGCGGAAGCCGGGATAATGGCCCAAGCTTTCGCGCAAATAGGGGCCTAGGCGCGGATCGACTTCAATGGCGGTGACCTGGCCGGTACGGGCCAATAAGAGTTCAGTCAGGGCCCCTTGACCAGGGCCAATCTCAAAGATGGGGTCGCCCGGTTGCAGCTCTAGAGGCTCAAGCATGTCTTCAAGCAGCTCAGGGGCGGTAAAAAAGTTTTGTCCCCACTTCTTGCGGTGACGAAAAGTTGAATGTGTCATGCTTCAGTGTAACGAGTTGCTCGGAGCCTCACCAGAGGTTGTCATGGGATTCTCGCAAGGGCTATTTGATTCCTAAGGCAAAACACGCTAAAATGGTTGGCATGAATACACAACGGCTTCTTTCCTGGGGATGCGTCTTGATTTTGGCTTCATCTTGGGCCTTGCCCGCGATGGCTGCACTGACGCCCGCTGAGCAACAACAGCAGCGTTTCTTGATTGAGCAAATGGTCACGAATAAAAACCCTTATGACCGCGCCAAAGCTGCGCGTGAATTGGGTTTGTTGATGGATTCCAAAGCCTTGACCCGTTTGCACGATTCCTTGCTCAATGACACCAGTACCCAGGTGCGCATTAGCTGCGCCAACGCCATTGCCCGCATTAACAATAAGGCCAGCGTTAAGCGTCTGTTGGCGGCATTGCCGATTAATCGGGGCCGCACCGATGCCCAATTGGCCATTATTCGAGCTTTGGGTGACATGAAAGAAAACAGCCGTGATCAAGTGCCCGTCATTGTGCGTTTTTTGCGCAGTCCCAATCCC
Source organism: Cyanobacteria bacterium UBA7694 (assembly GCA_002482705.1). Taxonomy (GTDB): domain Bacteria; phylum Cyanobacteriota; class Sericytochromatia; order UBA7694; family UBA7694; genus UBA7694. Next base: position 6,924 of record DLGM01000298.1, on the reverse strand, counting down.
TTTGTACGGGAAGCAACCATTGACGCACTCTGGAAAATTCGTGATTATTCCGTCTCTAAGTACCTTGTACGGCTGTTAAAAATTGAGACTGAAACGACCGTTAAACTCACTTTGGTGCGGGTCATCCCCGATTTTAAAGACGGCAACGCAATCCCTGTTCTCAAAGAAGTGTTAAAACGCAAAGAAGAAAATGCTGATGTCAAAGCGTTGGCTGAAGATGCCCTGATCAAATTTGAAGAGATGGGTGTTACTGCACCGATTGCTGCCAAGTAGGCATCAGGTTAAAATACGGGAGTACCTGCTGCTGGTAAAGGCTTTCAAAACCTTTACGATCAGCTGTTTCCAAGAGTGGCAACATCTGGGCCAATAAGTCTTGATGGGCGCTGAGGCGTTCTTGGTCAGGGGTCGCGGCCAGCACTTGTGGGCTGCTGCTGGGTTTTAAGGCCTCGTCTTCCCAGACCAGGGTTTCATGGAGTTTTTCACCGGGCCTGAGCCCGGTCACACGAATTTCAATTTCATCTGCTTGGTAACCGGACAGTTGGATCATATTGCGGGCCAGTTCTTCAATGCGCACCGGTTCGCCCATGTCCAAAATAAAAATCGGGTTGTGTGCTGCCAGAACGCTGGCTTGCAGTACCAATTGTACAGCTTCTGGAATGGTCATAAAATAACGGGTCATGGCCCGGTCTGTCAGCGTCAGAGGCCCACCTTGGGCAATTTGACGCTGAAATAAGGGAATCACGCTGCCCCGGCTGCCAATCACGTTGCCAAAACGGACCACCGCCAGTTGTCCCGGCGCGCCATCGGCGGCCAGACGATGAACCACCAACTCGGCAAAATATTTGCTCAGGCCCATAATGCTGCTGGGGTGGGTCGATTTGTCGGTGGAAATGAGAACGGCCCGTTGAATGCCACTTTTTTGTGCCGCGCTCAGCACGCAGTAGCTGCCATATACATTGTTGAGAAAGGATTCGTACAGGTTCTGTTCCATCAAGGGCACATGTTTGTGGGCTGCAGCATGGAAGAGCAAATCGGGCTGGAGTTCTTGGAAGATACTGTCGAGCTGTGTGCGGTGGCGAATGTCTGCAATGATGGGTTTGACGCTTCCAGAGCGCAACTCTTGTTCGAGCTGGTAGATGCTGTTTTCTCCGTGGCCGAGCAGGTACAGGGCCGCCGGATGATAACTTAAGATCTGGCGACACAGCTCACTGCCAATTGAGCCTCCGGCGCCCGTCACCAACACTTTTTTGCCCTGAATGAGGCGCTTGACCTCTGTGTCATCGGTTTTGACCGGGTTACGCCCGAGTAAGTCTTCGATTTGGATTTGGCGCAGTTGGTCCATGCGCACATCGCCCCGCAGAATTTGGTAAGTGGCGGGGACC
>DLGM01000298.1:0-5485 GCA_002482705.1 Cyanobacteria bacterium UBA7694 | reverse complement strand
CACAAATCCACGTAGTCACGGATCACGCTGCGCGGCACAGAGGGCATGGCAATAATGACCGCATCCACTTCGCGGCCAATGACCACTTCAGCCAAGCGCTCCCGTCCACCAAAGACGCGCAGACCGTGGATGCGGGCCTTCCACTTGCTGCGGTCATCATCAATAAAGCCCATAGGCACAAAACCCTGACGGACATCGCGCAGCATTTCCGAGGCGACCATGGCTCCGGCATCGCCTGCGCCGACAATCAGGGTGCGCTGAAATTGGGTGCCGCGCCCGGCCAAGTTGATCTCGCGTGAAAAGCGACGGCTAAAACGCACCCCCCCGACCGCAAGAAAATAAAAAGCCGGTTCCAGGGCAAAAATCGAGCGTGGGAAACCGGTAAGCCCCATTAAATAGGTCACCAATACAAATAAAAACGACCCCAATAAAACGGCGCGAAACAGGCTGAACAATTCACGCATGCCGGTATATTTCCAGATGTGTGAATAGACCCCCTGCGTATAGTTGGCTCCTAGGCGCAATACAGGGAGCAAGACCAAACAGAACCAAAAAGAGGGCATTTCGGTGGGGGGAATATGCCCTTCAAAACGCAGCAGGTACACAACCACATAAACACCCAAACACAGCACCAAATCGATCAGCAGGTGGGCAATGCGAAAGAGGGGGAGGGGCACAATCGACCGATCGCTTAAGCCGGGCTGAGCAGTTGCCGGGCGACCTCAATATCCTGATGGATTTGGGCCCGCAAGGCCTCAGGGCCTGGAAATCGTTGTTCCGGGCGAATAAAGTGCCGGGGCTCGACGCTCAAGGTCTGTCCGTAGAGATCCCGTTGCAAATCAAAGAGGTATACTTCTAAGCTGGTGCTCAGACCCGAAAACGTGGGGCGCATGCCCAAATTCAGAATGCCTGGATGTACGCGGCCTTCGGGCAGGGTGACCTCGCAGGCATACACACCAAAAGTGGGCAATAACTTAGCGGGGTCTAGCTGTAAATTGGCGGTGGGAACCCCCAGCAGCGTGGTGGCGATGCCCTGACCGCGAATGACCTCGCCTTGAATGGGCCAGTGCTGATCGAGCATGGGCAGTGCTTCGGCCAAATGCCCCTGTTGCAGGAGCTGGCGAATGCGGGTGCTGGTGACCGGGCTGTCCTGATATAAAAAGGGGGGGTGGATACTGACACTGAAACCATGGCGCTGACCAAACTCTTGTAATAGGGCACCGTTGCCACGGGCTTGATGGCCAAAGTTGAAGTTATAACCCACAGAAACATGTTTAACTTGGAGGCGTTTGACCAAGACTTCGGTAATAAAGTTTTCTGGGCTCATGTGGGAGAGTTCGCGGGTAAAGGGCATGAGCAGTGGGGTGGCGCCCATGGCTTCGAGCAACTGCGACTTTTCGGCAGCGGTGGTGAGCAGGCCAGGGGCTTTGTCGGGAGCCAAAATACTCAGGGGATGATTGGCGAAGCTGAGGACAGCGGCCTGAAGGTTGTGTGCGGTGGCAAAGGCAATGGCTTCTTGGATCACGCTGCGGTGACCCAGATGGACACCATCAAAGGTGCCAATGGCAATCGCGCTAGGCGTGGAAAGGTGGGGTAAATCCAGTGGTGCGTTCATGATCGGTCATTGTAGCATGTCCACCTCTCCCCCGGTGTAGCAGACCCGGTTGCGGCCCGTGTTTTTAGCCTGATAAAGCCCGGTGTCAGCGACTTTTACAATCGTTTCGGCACTGGCTCCGTCTTGGGGGTAGGTGGCAATTCCGGCGCTGACAGTGACTGGCACCTGTCGTCCATCGGGTAAGAGAATGGGGGAAGCTTCAACAATCCGTACCAAATTGCGGGCCACAATCTGGGCTCCGGCATGGCCTGTTTCATCCAGGATGAGCATGAATTCTTCACCGCCAAAACGGCCAATCACGTCGGTTGAGCGCAGGCGTTGGCCCATGGTGGTAGATACCTGACGCAGTACTTGATCGCCGACTTGGTGCCCATAGGTATCGTTGATGGCCTTAAAGCGATCAATGTCGACCATAATTACCGACAACTCGCGGGTATAGCGCTTGGCGCGATCAAACGATTGGCGCAAACGCTCTTCCACGTGGTGGCGGTTATACAGGCCTGTAATGGCATCGCGAATGGCCATCTCATTGATACGCATGTGCAAACGGGTATTTTGCAGCGAGTTGGTGATATGGGTCGAGATAATCTCAAAAAACTGACGGAAGCCCTGTAATCCACCAGGATCCGAACTGCTGGCCATTACCAGCCCGAGCAACTCCGAGGGGTTCAGCGGGCCCATCAGCAGGCTGCCGCCTTCAGGAATGATTTTCCCTAACAGAGGCGTATCTTCGGGGGTAAGGGCCTGGAGAGCCTGCGCCTGAAACAGACGGGCCTGTGGTTGTTGAAAGAGGTTAATCCAGGTGGGGATATGGGCCATTTCCATGTCTGGAAAGACTTCCATCTGCCCGTAATGGTATACGTAGAGGGTCCCGTTGCTGCTGCGGGGTTGTTCACAGACAAAGGCCGCCGTGTAAGCGGCATCCAGCACTCCCATCAGCCCATCGAGGGCATGTTGTAAAATTTCGCCCTCGTCTTTTTTGAGGCGGATGCCAATGAACTGGCTGAGCTCCATCAGCGCATAATACTCTGCGCGGGCACTCTCGTTTTCGGCTTCCAAGGCACCCAAGCGGCTGAGCTTTTGTTGGTACTCAAATTTCCAGAAAATTAGCTGTTTTTGCTGCTGATCCACCTGGGTTTCAGCAAGGGCCAACAACAGGGGCTCAGCGGGAAAATTCCAACCCAGATGCTGATGGCCCAAAGTGAGGTAGTGGCGTGCAATTTGCATGACTTCCTGGTGGGCTTGGCGAAAATGATCGAGATTGCGGTTGTCCCAGGTGATCAGCACCCGTTTCCAGAAATCCTGTTGTTGCTGCAGATTGGGTGAGGACACGGTGATATGTTGCAGTTCGAGCCACTCGGATTCAGAGAATAGCCCTTGCCACTGTTGTTGGTTTAAAAAGTGGGTCAGATCCGCAAAAAGGGGGTCAATGAGGCTCTGGGTTTCCATGGGTATTGATTGCTCCCCCTATATATTCCCAGAATGGCTGCCTTTAATCATCTGCTTCTCGACAAAGCCGCCAATCAACAAGAGTAGGCCGAGCAAGGACATAATCACCACCACCCCGTAACCGGGCAACCACTGATCCACCAGATCTGCCGACACCCCGGCTAACAGCATGGGCACCGTCAGCGCGGTGTTGACCAGCATATTCTGTACTCCAAAGACCTTGCCGCGCAAATGTTCAGGGATTTCTTCTTGCAGCAAGGTTTGCAATGGGATGGCGATCGCCGCCGCCGCAACCCCTAAAAGACAGGCCATCCCCAAGGCAATTGCAACTTCGGTTGAGGAAGCCTGATTGCCCCGCGAAGCGGCATTAAACAGGCCAGAAATGACGTGGATATTGGCAATGCCTATCAGCAGGCTGCCCATGCTTAAAAAGCCCGTAAAAATCAGTTTGTCTTTGCTGACCAAGTGGCCCAATCGGCCCACTACACCAGCCCCCAGCCCCATGCCTACGCCAGCCGTGGCCAGGATATACCCAAAATAGCGCTTGTCGAGGCGGAGTACGTCTTCGACAAAACCAATCACCAAAATGGTCAAAGCGGCAAAGGCTGAGTACAACAGGATCATACGCACCAAGGCAATCAGAATTCGCTGTTCGCTGCGCAGATAACCAAATCCTTCTTTGAGTTCACTGACAATACTGGCTCCACTTTTTGGGGGCGCTTCCGCTTGAAAGCGGGGCCGCACCCATAATAGAAATACCGAGGCCGCAAAATACATACAGGCAATCGCCCAGTGACCAAAATCATCACCGACGGCACTCAGAATCGGTTCACCGACGGCAAAACCAATCACCACCGAAGCCAGCATGGTGGTAGTAAACAGGGAATTGGCTGCAAGCAGGTTCTTTTTGTCAATAATGGTTGGGATCATTGACACTTCTGCGGGGGCAAAAAACTGAGTGGCTGTGGAGACCAAAAATGTAATTGTGTAAATCCACAAAATCGAATGCCCACCAAAATAGGCGGCCAAAGGTAACGCCAAAATAAAGATACCGCGCAGTAAATTGGAGATCACCATCAGCCATTTTTTATTCCAGCGGTCGACAAATACCCCTGCCAGTGAGCCAAAAATAACCGCCGGAACGGTATTGACCAGGGTCAGGCGGCTGACGTCGGAGTTGGCGCTGTGGCCTGCGGCGACCAGCATGACAATCAGATAGACAAAAAATACCTTGTCTGCCAATTGGGATAAAATCTGGCCAATCCAGAGATACATAAAACTGCTGTTGCGCAATACAGCGCGAAAGCTCGATCGTTCGATATCAGAAGTCGGGGCAATTAAGGGGGTACTCATGCAGACTTTTTCCTTGGAACGATTGCGGATGGCATTTAGGCTTGGCGTTCCGTGAGGTAGTGCGCGATCGCCTCCAACCATTCGGGAGCCGGTAAGGTGGCTTCATGCAGGGCAGTAAGGGCCGCTTTTACGCAAGCCCTGCCCATCTCTTGCGCGGGTGCTAACCCGTATACCTGGGGATAGGTATATTTTTGCTGGTGTACGTCTTTTTGGGGGGTTTTTCCCAAGCTGTCGAGGGTGCCCGTCAGGTCGAGAATATCATCAATAATTTGGAACGCTACTCCCAATTGCTCTGCATAGGTGGTCAGGGCCTGCAGTTGGGCCGGGGTAGCGCCTCCGATGATCGCCCCGCAGCGCACGGCGACGCGCAGCAGTTGCCCGGTTTTGAGGGCATACATATGGGCCAGGGTATCAGGGCCCAATGGCGCACGTGGATCGAGCTGCATATCCAGCATTTGCCCACCACACATGCCATGAGGGCCTGCTGCCCGGGCTATTTCATGGGCTACCACAATCCGTACCTCGGCTGAGAGCGGGCCAGGAGCTGTACACAGTTCAAAGGCGTAGGTGAGCAGGGCGTCCCCGGCCAAAATGGCGGTGGCCTCTCCAAACTGGCGGTGGTTTGAGGGGCGTCCGCGCCGCCAGTCATCATTGTCAAGGGCCGGGAGATCATCATGAACCAGCGAATAACAGTGAATCAGTTCGAGGGCACAGGCGGCCGGGGTCGCCAGATCGGGGTCTGCGCCCAGGGCCTCGGTGGTGAGCTGCATCAAGACCGGGCGAATGCGTTTGCCGCCATCGAGGGCGCTGTAAGCCATGGCTTCCCAGAGCAGTTCAGGCAGGTGGGGCCGAAGGGCTGTCTGCAGGGCAGCTTCAATGTGGGCTTGCCCGGTTTTCAGGCGGCTAAGGAATGCTTGCATAGGGACATGTGCCTTTGATTCAAATTCCAGTGTATGAATATAGCACAGTTTAGGGGTCGCTGACATGGGCAAAGGGCTTGGGGTTCGCTTTCGCTGGGCCTTTTCCGCTTATCTGTAAGGATAGGTTGCGTCTGCCGTTACCAAGCAC
>DLGM01000164.1 GCA_002482705.1 Cyanobacteria bacterium UBA7694 | reverse complement strand
CGCCAAGACCTCACCCGTGAGACCTGCACAGCCCAGCGCATGGACCCTCCGACCCATGCTTATCTCGAAAATACCTTGCCGTCTATGGCTGCGGCTTTTGCCGCCGGGGCCGACATTGTCGAGCTGGATGTACACCCCACTCAGGACGGGCATTTGGCGGTCTTTCATGACTGGACTGTTGACTGTCGCACCGAAGGGCGTGGAGAGACGCGCAGCCATCCCTTGGCTTATTTAAAAAAGCTGGATGTGGGTTATGGTTATACCGCTGATGGGGGGAAGTCCTTTCCTTTGCGGGGGCAAGGTGTGGGCCAAATGCCTGAATTCAAAGAGGTGTTGCAGACGTTTCCTCAAGGGCAATTCCTGGTCAATTTTAAAAGCCGTGAAGCCCGTGAAGGGGATATGTTAGCCGCCGTGTTGGCTGCGCATCCCGAGTGGCGGACTGCTGTTTGGGGGGCCTACGGGGGCGATGAGCCAACCTTTCGCGCTAAGGAACTCATCCCCGCTCCGCTTCAGGTCTGGTCCCGGCGGGGGCTGGTGAAGTGTCTGGGAGGCTATCTGGCACTGGGCTGGACTGGTTGGATGCCCAAGGCTTGCCATGCTACGCAGGTGATGGTGCCCTTGAATGTGGCCCCCTGGATGTGGGGATGGCCCAAGCTTTTTCAGCACCGTGTGCAAGCGGTGGGTAGTGAAGTGATCTTATTGGGGCCAGTGGGAGCCGGGGAACCAGGTACCGTGGGAATTGATACCCTGCCCCAACTGGCCCAGGTGCCGCCGAGCTTTTCGGGCTATCTCTGGACCAACAAGATCGAGGTGATTGGCCCGGCGGTCAAGGCTTTGTCTAAAACGCAGTGATTACAGGCGTTCTAAAGTGACGGTGAGCGGTAGTGTGAGTTGCCCGTTCCCCGAAGCCAAACGATAGTGTAATGATTCTTGGTGGGAGCGATAGCCCATTTGGCTGACCTTAAATGTGTAGGTCAATTCACGGGTGGGGGCTTCCAGAGTGAACATTCCCTGGGCATCCGTGTGGGCTGTGAGCTTCGGTAATGTCGCACCGGCATCTACCGGTGGGCTGAGTGTCACTTCTGCTCCCACAATGGCTTGGCCTTGGTTATCTTGCACCCTGCCACTGAGGCCAGTTGGGTAGGTGGGGGTATAAGAGCACAGAATTTGGAATTGCTGGGTCTGAAAATAGTGACCGCGCATTTCGCCAATTGGGGTGCAATTACCACCAGGGATGGGCTCCGCCGTAGGTGCTGGAGCAGGGGTAGCGGGCAATAGGGCGACGGCGGTGGGGACCTGCAAATTGCGTTTGTTTTGGGTGATGGCATTGTAGGGCAGCGTTTCAATCCGCAATTGATCCGTATGGGCGGGAATCGCGACAGCTTCGATCAGGGTTTCAAAGCGATCACCGATGGGGCGCGGCGGTGCTGGGTCCTGCTCCATGACCCCCATATGGGTTGCCATAATGGCCGTTGTACCCGTCAGGGTCACACGATTGATCACAGGGTAAGGATCCCCCATGCCCAAGCTGCCATTGCTGACAAAAGCAATCGCACTGCCTGCGGCCAGGGCCTGAGACAGCTTTTCCAAAAGCGGGCTGGGGTCACCTCGAAAGGGGGCTTTCACACGCAGAGCCAGGGCATCCAGTTGGCTTTGGGTGCGAACAATGCCGTAATACAGGCCGCTGGTGCTGTCCCGGTGCAGAGCCGTGAGATCGCCCGTGAAGTGGATAACTTCTGAATCCAAGGCCGTCCCGGCTTGTTCCGCTGATGATAGGGGAGACAGGGCGACATAGGTATTGGCACACAGGCTGTCATTCCAAAACTTGCGCTCTTGGGGCATATATCCAGGAGCGTTGACTTCAATAAAGACCGAGCGTTGGGTGGGCTGGTCGGGAGCGGGCGTTTCTACCAGCGCTGTGGGGCGGGGCAAGATGGCAATGCCATTGGCATCGGTGGTGGCGATGATATTCCCGGCCTGAATCCGGGCAAAAGCCAGTGGTTTGCGCTTGTCCGGTTCGGTATTATAAGTGAAGTACCGATCTTCGGTGTTGGCATAGACCATAAGGCGGATATAGGCACTTTCAGGGCTACAAGCAGGGGTGCCAATAGGGGGTAATTGGGAGGGGGTAGGGGTGGGGGTTACCACAGGGGTAGGGGTTTTGAACCCCGATGAAGAGGGGGTGGGGTGAGGAGCGCTGGGCAGGGGTGAAATGAGCGGGGCATTCTGACAGGCACTGAGTATCAGGAACAGTGGAAGAATCAAGCGGGCTGACATGAGCGGGATCCTTACTCCATCGGTGGGTTAACTTATTGTTGATTGTGACATGTATTTACTTTTTTGTAAATAACTTATCAAAAGATTTGGATTTGCGGTGTTTGAGCGGCGGTTAAGACAGTCACCCAAACGATTTATTATTTAATCCTTCAATGCTTTTGTGTGGGGAACTTGCAGACCTGATGCCAGCCTTCTCTAGCACTGAAGCGATTTTTTAAAGTTGCGCTCTTTACAAAGCAAGATGTTTGTACTAATATAAGTTTACTAAAAAGTAAATTTTGGAGGCGCTTATGCACCCATGTTCCCATTGTGAAGGTTTTATTCCTGCCCAGGCCAGCCAATGTCCCAATTGTCATCGTGCACCCCAGCGGGGTCTGAAGCGGGGTCTAAAACGCGCTTTTCAGCTCATGCTGGGCGCCAGTTTTACCATGACCTTGGCTGCTTGTTATGGGGCTCCCCCACCTATGTCGCTGCCTCCCTGTGATGACACCTCTGAAGAAGTGGATAAACCCTGTACCACTCCTTCTCCTTCGCCCTCTCCGTCTGCTTCGGCTGCTCCCTCAGCCATACCGTCCCCATCAGCTTCTCCATCCGCCGCCGCCTCGCCCGCCCCGTGATGCGTCATCAGCAGCGTAGCCAAGAACTGAGCCAACGCCGGGTCACAATGGGCGCAACCCCTTTTCATCCGGCCTATGTCGTCTGGGAACTGACCCTGCGCTGTGACCATGCCTGCCGCCACTGTGGTTCCCGCGCAGTGGTGGCTCGCCCTGAAGAATTAACCTTGGTTGAAGCCCTCCAAGTGGTTGAACAATTGGCTGCGATGCAGGCCAAAGAGGTGGTTCTGATTGGCGGTGAAGCCTATCTGCATCCCGGCTTTTTAGAGATTGTGGCGGCCTTGGCTGCTGCGGGCATCACCCCGGTGATGACCAGTGGAGGCATGGGGATTACGCCAGAACGTGCCCAGGCCATGGCGGCGGCGGGCTTGAAGCGTGTCTCGATCAGTGTTGATGGCCTAGAAAACAACCATAACCACATTCGCAAACGCAAAGATAGCTTCCAACAAACGGCCAAAGCCCTGGCTGCCATTCAGGCCGCCGGGATGGATGCCAGCGCCAATACCCATTTTAACCGCCTCAACCAAGGCGATTTGGAAGGGTTATACACCCACCTCAAAAGTCTGGGTGTGCGCAGTTGGCAAATCCAGATTACGGCTGCGCTGGGACGGGCTGCGGATACTCCAGAAATGTTGTTTCAACCCTGGGATTTGATTGATTTTGTGCCCCGTGTAGCCGATCTCAAGAGGCAAGGGCTCAAAGAAGGGCTGCTGATCATGCCCGGCAATAACCTGGGGTATTTTGGCCCTCAAGAAGCGCTGTTGCGCTCGCCCCTGCCGGGCGGACGCGATCATTTTCATGGCTGCCAAGCGGGTAAATATGTCTTGGGCATTGAATCTCATGGGGCTGTGAAAGGCTGTCCGTCACTCCAGAGTGCCACCTATGTGGGGGGCAATGTGCGTGACCAGCCACTGCAAGCAATTTGGGATCAAAGCCCAGAGCTGGCTTTCCGACGCAAACCGCTAGAACTGTGGGGCTTTTGCCGCACCTGCCCCTTTGCCGAAACCTGCCAGGGGGGATGCAATTTTACGGCCCATGCGCTGTTTGGTAAGCCCGGTAATAACCCCTACTGCCATTTTCGCGCCCAAAGCCTCGCCAAAAAAGGCCTGCGCGAACGCTTGATACGCACCACACCTGCTCCGGGTCAGCCCTTTGACCATGCTCATTTCACCCTGATCGAAGAAGCCTTTGATGCCCCTGATCCAGGAGCAATGGAACGCCCGCTTCGTTTGGTCTCAAATACCTGATCGCTGATACGATGTTTGATATAGCTTGTATGCAGAATATAACAGAGAATATTTGTGTAGTAGAATGCCTGTCTACACTTTTAATATTCTGAGGTTAATCTATGTTAGAGCATCCTTCACGACGTGCTCAAAAAACATTGTTCAGTATCCTATGCAGCTTCAGTCTATTGAGTTGTGTGGCTGCCTCACCTCAGGATGTTGATTTAATGCTTCCTACCCAGGAATCCTCTATGCCTAGCACCATTGGCACACCGATTCCCAGTTCTTCTGGGATGTCTCCAGCTCCGATCGTTATCCCCACCGCCGAAAATGTTTTGCCTACTCCCTCAATGAATGTGACTCCGATACTCTCAGAGAGTCCAGTCATCGTTCCGAGTCCGACACCCACGGCGAGTGTTGTTGTCGCTACACCGAGTCCGACGCCAACACCCCCCCCAACACCTATGCCTACTGCGACCCCATCCCCCATCTTGGAAAGCAAGTATCGCTGTGAAGGTAAGGAATATTGCTCCCAAATGACTTCCTGTGAGGAATCGTTGTTCTACATCCAGAATTGCCCCAATACCAAAATGGATGGTGACAACGATGGGATTCCCTGTGAGTCACAGTGGTGTAGCCGTGGGCATTAAACGAAAGAAAACATTAATCTCGATTCATCCCGGTGAAATTTTGCAGGAAGAGTGGATGATTCCCCTGGGTTTGAGTCAGTATGCTTTGGCCAAAACCATTGGGGTTTCGCCGCGACGTATCAATGAGATTGTGCATGGTAAACGAGCCATTAGTGCGGATACTGCTTTACGTTTGGGTTTATATTTTGGGGTCAGCCCTCAGTCTTGGCTCAATTTACAAACACATTATGACTTGGAAATGGCCCTGCAAGCGTTGGGGGGACGTCTGCACCAAGAAGTACACCCCCGTGTGGCTGAACCCGCTATTTCAGTTTGATGGCCGCAGGTGTGGTGCGCGGAGCCGTGGCTTCGGTTTCGCGCAGATAGGCTTCGTATTCGCGGGCATTGTGCTGGAGCGTTTTGACATCTGCGAGCGCTTCGGCTTTGCTTTTGATTTTGAGGCTCACTTTATCAGGGGTATTGCCACTGAGGGACACCGTACTCACTTCATAACCATATTGAGCACCCAGAAAGATCTTTACGTCTTTGCCCCAGATATACATGCGGTAACGTCGCTGTTCGATGGGGTAGCGCACATAGCTGGTGGGAGCCTCTTCGACGTATTCATTCCCTTGAAACAATAGCTGGGCGTTTTTGAAGTCTTGGGCTACAGCCGCTCCATACACACGCTCTAAAACCAGATGAGCCTTGGGGTTAGTGGGTTCCCAGATCGCCAGGTAAGCTTTGTCGATCCAGGGGCGTGGGTCAAAAATCAGCTCGTCTTCAGATTTATCGTTTTTGGGTTCTTTTTCCACGATGGTTAGGGCTTCTTCATGCACTTTGGCTGTAGCTGCACCCGGATCATCCGCTGAAGAAAATAGGAATTCGATATCAATAAACACCTGATCCTGCAATTCCCGGAAGGCGGTGACTTGCCAGTAGTCCATCAGGTTGATAGGCCCGATCAACTGGGGGGAAAGAAGGGCATGGTTGTGTACCCAACTTGTGATTTCGCGGTAACTTTGTCCCGGCAGGGCATGTGCGGGCAGATGCCCTGCCAGGGATAAGGTGGTGAGGGCCAAGAGACGAAAGAATAAAAGACGCATCGTGCACCTGCAAGAATCGGGATGTATGCATTATGCCATTGGGTTGTGCGTTCGTCGATTTCCCTGAGTTTAGCCGGAAGGTATCGCTGGGGATGCAATATACTCCGTTAGTTGACCTTGATGGGCATCTGGGAGCCGCTCTTCCAACGCAGATCATACAGATCAGTGCGCCGGTCACGCAGATTGTGGACCGAACCATTGTGGTGCAGTTTTTTGAGTAAATCGAGGTTGACGTCGGCGACCAAGGTCATTTCGCTGTTGGGAACCGCTTCGGTGACGACCCCATCAACGGGAAAGGAAAAGTCGCAAGGGGAAAAGACGGCGGAACGGGCGTACTGGATGTCCATATGGGCGACCTTGGGCAGATTGCCGACACAGCCAGCAATGGCCACATAACACTCGTTTTCAATCGCGCGGGCTTGGGCACAGTGACGCACGCGGTGATAACCATTTTGGGTGTCGGTTAAAAAGGGTACAAACAGTACCTGCATGCCATCGTTTGCCAGCAGCCGTGCCAGTTCCGGGAATTCGCAGTCATAACAGATCAGAATGCCAATGCGCCCGGCGTCGGTGTCATAAACTTTGACCTTATCTCCGCCGACCATGCCCCAGGCATAAGCTTCACTGGGTGTGATATGAATTTTGTGGAAATCATCCCATGTTCCATCCCGGCGGCAGAGAAAGCCAATATTGAGCAGTTTGTCATCTTCTAGGCAGGGCATACTGCCGGTAATAATATTGACGTTGTAACGCATGGCAAATTCGACAAAACACTGGCGCAAAGGCTCGGTGTATTCGGCCAAAGCGCGCATGGCTTCGGCTTCCGGGAGATGCGCAAAATTGGCCATGAGCGGGGCATTAAAAAACTCGGGGAAGAGGATAAAGTCGCACTCATAGTCTGAGACCACATCGACAAAGAACTCAATATTTTCAATCAGGCTTTCGAGGGTGTTAAAGGAGCGCATTTGCCACTGGACAACACCAATACGAATGTCTGAGCGGGGCGAATTAATGATCTCTTCACCGGGCTCATAAAAAATATTGTTCCACTCGAGCAAAGTGGCACAGCCCTTCGATTCGACATCAAACATTAGATAGTCGCGAATAAACTTTTTGACGTGAAAATCATTGGCCAACTGAAAGGTCAGAATGGGGTCGTACAGCTCGCGGTTGCGCACTTTTTCGATATATTGCATGGGGGTTAATACGTCGGCCAGTTCGGCATAACCGGGAATGCGGCCCCCGGCAATAATGGCACGCAAATTTAAGTTTTTGCACTGCTCCTTGCGGGCATCATACAGGCGG
>DLGM01000418.1 GCA_002482705.1 Cyanobacteria bacterium UBA7694 | reverse complement strand
CCGTGTTTTCGCCGATTCCATGCGCTGGGCCTTTGGCGCTCATCCCGCAAAAATCAACTGGCTCAATGTCTCAACTCACGGGATGGGTTTCTCGGGCGTCAACTATGACGACAACCCCGAAAGCAGCCACAATATCATCGAATTTGCCCAAGCTGTGCGTCAGGGCATGAATGGTAAAAAGCTCGACATCGTCAGCTTTGATGCCTGCTTAATGGCCACCGTTGAAGTTGCTTCTGAACTCAAGGATGTGGCCAATATCCTGGTTGGCTCCGAAGATTCGACCTACTACTGGGGTTATGGTTATTACCAGACCTTTGCCAAAATTGCCCAAAACCCCACAGCCATGAACCCGGATCAGGTGGTGCGGTCAATGGTGCTGGATGTCCACAGTAAAGGGGCTGGCAACCAAACGCTGACCATCTCCGCGACGGATATGCGCAAAATGGGCGTCCTCGAACAAGAAATGGACAACCTTGCCCGTGTGCTGCGTCAGGCATTGCCCAAGTATCAAGCTCCTCTGCTGATGGCCTTACGTGCCAGCCGCGACTTCCATATGGCTGAAGGTATCCCCTACCGCGATGTCAACCGCCTGCTGAGCCTGATCAAAGAGCGGGTGCAAGACCCGGCTGTACGCGAAGCCTGTGATCGCGTCAACAATGCCCTGTATCGCCGTGGGGTGATCATGTTCTCACGCCAGAGCAAGCTGGAACAGGGCCAAGGCCGTGGCCTGTCGGTCTACCTACCGCTTGATGGCCAAGTCAGCCAACTCTACCGCCAAACCCGCTTTGCCAAAAGCACCCAGTGGGATGAGTTCCTGATGGACGTCAATGCCCTGATTGCCTCAGGCAAATAACAACTGTATTTTTTATCTCTTCTCTACGCTAACGCTATCGGGGTGAACTCAGTTTCACCCTTTTTTCTTTTTTGGGGGCTCGGATGACTGAATCTGTCCTGAGTGTGGCACTGTCCCTGTGGGTCAGCAGTGCCCCAGCGCCCCTGTATTGGAGCAGTCACAATCAGATCCTGGCCCTCACCGACAAACAACTTCAAGCCTTTGATCCTGAGCTGCACCGCCAATGGCAGATACCCTTGCGCTACCCTGCCACGGCCCCTTTTGCTCAGGGCAAATGGGTCGGATGGCTGGAGATGAGAGGTCCTTCCGAGCACCCTGCGTCGCTGCGTTTTGTGCTTTATGATCGCAGCCAAAAAAAGGTGCGTTGGCAACGGGTCGGTATTAGCGGATATGCCTTATCCGGGCCTGCTCTCTTTCTGCGCGATCAAACCTATATCTATCGCCTCCGTCTGAGCGACTTGACTCTTCAGCGCATCGCCATGCTGCCCCAACCCCATCAAAACTGGGTAGGAAGCGAACTACTCCATCACCCAGATGGGCGACTCCTGTTTGTCAATTTGATACGGGATCAATACGAGCGCATCCCTCCGGGTTATTCCAGCTATCCCCAAATCTGGAGCCTCAGCCGCGACTACCGCCACAAATCACGGATCTTTAAACAGTGGGGGTTTTCCAGCGATTATGGCATTCAGGGGCTCAGCCTGTCCCCAAATGGGCAGTGGCTGGCCTTTTATGCCGGTCTCATGGGCACCTTGCACCTTCAGCACCTCCCAAGCGGACGCGTCACCACGCCGCTGCCAGAAACAGGTTCCCTGGCCTCATGTGCCGCTTCAGCGCTAGATCCACCGCTGTGGCAAAGCAATAGCCAACACCTGTATCTCGCCCCGACGCTAGAAGGGTGTCCCGGCTTGGTAGGATTACAGGTATATCCTCAGACTTTACAGGCCTATCCCACCTATCCGCCCCTTCGTTACGCCGTTATGTCACCGGATCGACGCTGGCTCGCTGGTTTAAAGCCACAAGCCCAGGATCGTTGGCAACCATGGATAGGGGCGGCCCCTCATAATTGACCAAGAATTTACATTTAAAAAAAAGCTGGTGATTAAACCTATATAGACGCATAATTTGGCTTAATTTGACCTTGAATAGCCGAGTACAGCGTTGGATTTCAGCTCAAAAGCTTGCATATAATAGAAATACAATGGGTATATACCCAACAGGTACAAGGGTTAATTAAGACATGCGGATTGCTCCCACGCCCCATTCGGGTGGCGGGCCTGAAAGGGCTGCTGCCGTTTCTTCTGTCCCACCTCAAGGTCATGTGCCACTCATCCCCACTCCTGCCCCAGCAGGAGATCAGGTGCATGCGCAAGCATACCCAGGCACACTACCCCTACAGGCTGCCAGCTTGATTGGCGATCCGCCCATTCCCTACAGCCACATGATGGGCCTGATGGATGAACCCATCGCCCTCGAACACCCCTACCAGAAATCGCGCTTGGTCAACTATCTCGGCGATCTCAATCGTTTGTTAAGTCAACATCCAGAAGCCAGTGCACGGATTGCATCCCTCCAAGGAGGCAACCAGTTTTTGCGGGTTTTGGCCCAGGCTGAACAACAGCAGATCACCAGTCACTCCATCCGTGCATTACAAACATTTTTGGTTCAAAGTGCCGGCGTTAAACTCAGTTCCCCAAGCCACCCAACCGGCATTGACGCCAGTTATGGGCCACGCACCCATGCAGGCATTCAGCAATTTCTGAGCTGTCAATTACAGGCGTTCCAACCCCAGGAAATTTCTTTCCCGGTGCCAGGAACAACCCCCTAACGCCCTTCCGGTGTCAACGGCGTTGCCTGCGGGCGGCCAGCCACTTCAAAATCACGCTCCAGTTGGTAATGGGTAACGTTCACAAAGCGATCACGCACACTCACGGACAATTTGGGCGGATTGCCGCTGGTGCGCGTTTCGACACGGTAATTGCCCGTTTCAAAAATGCGGTCGGGCAAAGGGCGTGCATAACGATCCATCTGGTAAGCTGTCGTCGCAGCCTCGGCATATCCCAAAGCCAAACCTTCTGCCTGCGCCCGAAAGACCATCCAGCTCGATGCACCCCAAGCCAGCAGGCCGCCTACAATCAAGCCACCTGTAATACCTAAAATCATACGCAGTTTATTATTCCCTTTTGGAGATAACTGGGATGTTGTGTCGCTCATGTAAAGACTCCTTGGTGCATTATTTCTTCTTATCATAGCCGATTTTAAACATCATCAGTGGCAAGCATCCCCGAAGGGACATTCTAAAAATACAGCCTGGGCCAATTGGCAATTTTGCCCATGTTACAATAAGGCCACTAACGCTCAGGAGACCCAGCTATGGATAGCCGCATCCCACGTATTTTGCTGTTTTCGACCTTGGCTGCCGCCGCCCTCGCCCTGCTCAGCGCCTGTTATACGCGTACCCAATCGCCACCAGCGCCTGATACCTACGAAACGCTGCACTTCTCACCCGGTTTTATGTGGGGCACCGCTACAGCGGCTTATCAAGTGGAAGGTGGCATTAACAACGACT
The DNA here is from genome assembly GCA_002482705.1 of Cyanobacteria bacterium UBA7694. Lineage (GTDB taxonomy): Bacteria > Cyanobacteriota > Sericytochromatia > UBA7694 > UBA7694 > UBA7694. The sequence goes on along the minus strand of DLGM01000418.1, from coordinate 3,156 downwards.
GGTCCAAAGCAGGCCTGGATGCAGGCGAGGCTGTGGATCACTATCGCCGCTACGAAGAAGACTTCCAGGCAGCAGCCGAGATGGGTACCAATACCTACCGAATGTCAGTAGAGTGGGCCCGCTTAGAGCCTCGCCCAGGAGAATACAACCTAGAAGCTGTCGCCCATTACCGCACCATGTTGCGCAGCCTCAAGGCCAAAGGCATTACCCCGATGGTCACGCTCTTTCACTTCACCAGCCCCACTTGGTTTGCCGAATCGGGGGGGTGGACCCAAGCAGAAAACATTCAGCACTATCTGCGTTTTACCCGCTTCATCGTCGGTGAATTAAAAGATGAGGTGCACTGGTGGCTCACTCTGAATGAACCGTTGGTCTACGCTTTTAAATGTTTTGATGAAGGGACATGGCCACCCTACCAAAAAAGCCGGCCTTTGGCGCTACAAGTCATTAAGCATCTGATTCAAGGCCATGGAGAAGCCTACCGCATCATTCATGAACTCGACCCCGATGCCAAGGTTGGGTTTGCCAAGAACATCACCCTTTTACAGCCCCATTTCCCTTTAAACCCATTGGACCACTTTGTCACCGGGATTCAGAGCTATGTGTTTAATGAAGCTTTTTGGGAAGCCATTCGCCAGGGGCAAGTAGAACTCAATATTCCCGGTCTGACGCCAGTCAAAGTACCGTATAGCGAAGCCTTAAAAGGCAGTCTCGACTTTATTGGCATCAACTATTACACGCGTTATTTGGTCACTGCAAGCGGAGCACAAATTACGCCTGACAACGTCAAAAAATCAGCCTTGGGCTGGGAAATTTATCCCCAAGGCCTATACGATGTGCTCAAACTGGCTCATCGCTATGCCCGCGATCTGGCCGTGCCCATTATTATTACGGAAAATGGTCTGGATGACCCAGACGATTTGCAGCGTCCAGAATTTTTATTGTCCCACTTAAAACAGATTTGGCGCGCCCAACAAGAAGGGATCAAAGTGATTGGCTACATGCACTGGAGCCTATTGGATAATTTTGAATGGGCTCAAGCCTTTCATCCCAAATTTGGTTTAATGGATCGCAACCGCCAATGGCGGCCCTCGGCCCATCTCTATCGCCAAATTGCCGAAAGTAATAGCTTACCAAGCCCCCTGCTCAAAGAACATCTCAAATAAAAGCGTATCGCATACACCTGTGTCTCCCCCCGGCCCTGCATGTGACGTCGATCAGTCACCCGCGCTGCTAGACGCCACTAACATGCTCGAATCTTGGTCTTTGGGGTATAATCGAGAATATCGCTCATCCTGCACAAGAGGTTTTTCATGCGCTATCTCGCATCTGCTGCAATTGTCCTCGCTGCTTCGATCTGCCTTCCCACCCTGGCCCAGGAGAACGCTCCGGAAACGCCACACCAACCCGTGATGACCCACCAAGTTTACCTGGGTTATCAGATCAATCTTTTTTCTGAAACCCTCAAGGATCTACAACCCCCCACCACCGGGGTCGCCCGTGATGTCAAAGTCGAAGGCCTCCTGTACCATGGCCTGAGAGCCGGTGGCCAAACCCGCGCTTATGATGTGTTGCTCTTTGGCGAATATACGTTCCTGAATCAGCCCGTCACCAACCGCACCAACAGTGAACAGTTTAACCGGGCCACCCACTTCATTGATGCCGGTTTGGGCTATATCTTTCCATTGGTCAAAGATCGCATTGAAATCGCCCCTTATTTAGGCCTCAATGGCCAGTTTTATGCCAATGACAAAACCCAGACCAATACCAGCATTTATTACCATGTGGGGCAAAGCCGTCTGGCCTTTGGGGCTGGAGCCCGTTATACCATGCGTTTTGATGATACTCTGCCATTCCCGTTGTTTTTAAACGCCAATCTGGGCTTTTATCCCCTCTCAACGGTCACGACCGCTGACAGCAATGCGCTGTTTGTGCCCGGAGCCAGCGTGATTCAGTTCGGGGCCAGCTTTTATGGCCGATTCCTGCCCTATTTGGGGGCCGAACTGGGCTTCCGCCAGCAATTCCAAAATGGTGGCACCTCCGCAGCGTCCTTCGGCGCTTCCTGGACCGACTTCTTCTTAAACATGAAGCTAGAGCCCGAAGTTTTTTTTAAGCCTTAAAGCTGAAAGAAGCCTTGGGTTCAGCCCACCCCCACAAGGAGTAAACAATGACCCATTATGAAGTGGCCACCTTAGGCGCCGGATGTTTTTGGTGTGTTGAAGCCGTCTTTCAACGCCTAGCTGGCGTCATCTCAGTGGTATCTGGTTATACCGGGGGCCGTCGCCCCAACCCCACCTATGAACAAATTTGTACCGGGGCCACCGGCCATGCAGAGGTCGCGCAGATCACTTTTGACCCCACCCTTCTGAGCTTTGAAGCCCTGCTTGAGGTGTTCTGGAGCACCCATGATCCGACCACCCTCAACCGCCAGGGCAATGATGTAGGCACCCAATACCGTTCTGCCATCTTTTACCACAATGCAGCCCAAAAGGAAGCAGCAGAAGCGTCAAAAGCCATTGCCCAACAGGCCTTTGAGCATCCTATCGTCACCGAAATCACGCCGCTTGAGGTATTTTACCCAGCCGAAGACTACCACCAGAACTACTTCAATACCCACCCCAATCAGTCGTATTGTGCCTTTGTGGTCGCACCCAAAGTCGAAAAACTGCGAAAAGTCTTTGCATCCCGGCTGAAGCCAGGGATTTAAACCTATACCCTGTAAACACTTTCCCTTATGCGCTTTCATGCCCACTTCCAGCGATCATCATCGTATGATTAGGCTCAAAAAGCGTCAAAAGCTTACGAAAATGCGCTTCATTGTAGCCAGTCGCTGATCTTCACTTTCGCTCCGTCTTAGGGTCATCTATACTTATCTTCATGAGCTCTATGTCTACGCCAGAAAACTCATCGCAACAGGTCTATTAGCCAAGCAATTGACAAGCCCTTTATTACATACAGTCAGTTAATTAAATTTGGTAAGATTTTAGAGTAGTTTCAACAGGCAAACGCCAAAACCACTTATCAATCTATACTCAAAGAGGAATTACTCCATGAAAGCACGTGCGATGTTTGCGGCCTCCTGTTTGCTCTCTCTCACCCACCTGGTCGGCTGCAACCCAGCACCTAGTGGATCGCTCGCCCAAACTTCGCACACGA
>DLGM01000413.1:8570-8726 GCA_002482705.1 Cyanobacteria bacterium UBA7694 | reverse complement strand
CCCAGCGCGGTGGGTGCGCAAATCCATCCACCGTGACCAATAAGGCGTTTTCCGATGTTCCGCCCTGAGCCAAACCCTGCGCCCGTAAAGCGGTCAGTTCTGAGGCAAAGGCAAAGGTACGCGCCGCCGCAATTTCAGCCATAAAAGCCTCTGGAC
>DLGM01000413.1:7935-8524 GCA_002482705.1 Cyanobacteria bacterium UBA7694 | reverse complement strand
TCCTCTGGACTGTGCCCATAGGTATACACCTGCTGTAAACGGCGCTCACGGGCAAAATCAACGGCATAGGTGAGCGTCAGCCCCGGCCCCGGTTCCCAGTTGATCAGTGCATCGCCATAGGTCAACTGGCCCACATCCTGAATGGCATAACGCTTGCGCACACTTTGTAACGGCTGAAGGCCAACAGCCTGAATATGGCGCACTAACCAGTCGGCACTGCCGTCGCCAGCCGGACACTCGCCCCCCTCCAAATCGACCCATGCAGCGGAAACACCCAGACCATATAAAGCAGACAGTACATGCTCAACAGTACCAATTTCAACCCCTTGGTGACCCAAACGGGTATTTAAACGGGTGTCGATCACATATTCAGCCAGCGCAGGAATCTCCACACCTGCGACGCGGAAGACAAGGCCCGGTGTGGGGCGAGGCTGTAAGGTCAGGCGCGCTGGTTGACCACTGTGGAGCCCCAGGCCCGCTACCGTCACCGGGGCGGCAAGGGTCAAATCGTGGTGGGGCCATCCAAAAGCCATATAGATTAGATTCCGGGCAAAAAATGAAAGAAGTCGGGATGACAGGATTTGAACCT
>DLGM01000413.1:0-7895 GCA_002482705.1 Cyanobacteria bacterium UBA7694 | reverse complement strand
CTACCAAGCTGCGCTACATCCCGACGGCAATGACTGTATATTAGCACAAGCTCAGTTGCGTTGCCATAACTCATTCAAAGCTTTATGATTGGCAACTTGATTGACTTTAGAGAAATCCGAATGAATCTGCTGGTACTTGGTGAGCTGAATCCAGTATTTCATGACCAACATCCGCAACTGCTCAGATTTTGGCAATTGGTCGAGGTCCCGCAGCTCAAGTTCTTTATAAGGGGCCATCAGCGTCCCCGTGCGGTGGGGATAACCATAACGCTTGAGCACTGGCACCAGGGCATCTGCAAAGGCCTGAATCAGTGTCCAGACACGGGTATTTTGGCGCAGCGAATCGCGCCCGGCTTTGCGTGTACCATCCCCCAGCCACAGTTCTTCATCCGCCAGTGCCCCAATCATGGTGCGCAAATGGGCTTCCGCAGCTTCTCGCAAATCGGATTTGAGGGTCATCACTTGGTGGGTATCAAAGTGGCTGGAAATTTCCGGGTGACCGACAAAAATCTTTTCGCCCGCCTGATCAGCAAAATCAAGCAAACGCAGCTCAAGTTCATCCAAAATTTGGCTGATCAATTCGAGCAGCGCATCTTCGGCTTCTTCTTTGCGTTGGCGGGCTACATCCAGTTCCATAGGTGAATTATAACAGAGCCACAGCGCTTATCGTGCTGCCGCTGTGGCCAATTTTGAGAGGCTTTGCCCCATCTGTGCCAGAGGTTCAAAATTTTCGGGAATCCCGTAGCGCTTGGCCAAATAATAGGGGTTGTTCCAGGCAATAAACACTTCCCCGCTCCCAGTTTCCCAGACCAAAAACTTCATGGGCAAATCCAAGCCGATCATCTGGTTTTGATGGATCAGGAGTGTTCCCTGTTTCGGGGCTCCAAAGATCAGCAGCTCGGTCGGGCGCATGGCCAACTTGACCTTTTCAGCACCAGCCCGGTGATCAATCCGGGCAAACAGATACAGCCCCTGGTTGTTAATCCCCTGTACCAGGCGATCCGTGGTGATCACCACACTGTGTTTGCTGGGAATCGCCACCAAACCCGAATCATCTTCAGCGGCTCCAATCGTCGAAGAAGCAGGTACCTGTGACCAAGCCGGGACAGCCGCAACAACCATTAGCAAAAGACCCAAGAGAAAGCGATGCATGACAGGGGTTATCCTTTGAATCAAAGAGGGTAAGTTGGTTATAGGACGCTGGCCCTTCAGGATTGTTTCTTAAGAAGGTGTTATTCTAAAGAAATGTCACACCTCGCTTATCATCGCATCCTCCCCGCAAGCTTCTTATTAGCCACCAGCCTGTTTTTGAGTGCCTGCCCGGCCCCAGCCCCCGAAGAAGCCGCCATTGAAGTCTTTTTTAGCCAAGTCGGCCAAGACGTGCCGGAAGCCGAACACTTAGATCAGCGTTTCTGTGCCTTTTTGGATGCCACCACCCAAGCGGTGGATCTGGCCAGCTTTGACATTGATCTGCCCTGTGTCGAAACCAGCCTCAAAGCCCTGCATCAGCGCGGGGTCAAGGTCCGTGTGGTCACCGACAGCGACCATATCACCCCCGTGATCAAAGCCCTCAAAAAAGTCGGTATCCCTATCGTCGAAGACAATCGCAGCGCCTTTATGCACAATAAATTTGCCGTGCGCGATGCCCGCACCGTCTGGACCGGGTCGTTTAACTTCACCGAAAACGATGCCCGCAAAAACCATAACAATGCCCAAGTGATCCAGTCACAGCCCTTGGCTGACAACTACAGCCAAGAATTTGAAGAGATGTTCAGCGACAAAGCCTTTGGGCCGACCTCCCCGGCCAATACCCCCCACCCGCAGGTAACCGTCGGTAATACCCTGATTGAAAACTACTTTTCACCCGAAGACGATCTGCCGCCCAAATTGCGGGCCCTGCTCGAAAAAGCGGAACAGGACATCCATTTTTTGGCCTTTTCGTTTACCGATGAAGAGCTGGGCAAGGTGCTGCTCAATAAAGCCAAAGCCGGAGTCAAAGTTTCCGGCGTATTTGAAAAAACCGGGGCCAGCAGTGCCAGCAGCCAGTATGGACGCCTGAAAAAGGCCAAGCTTGACGTCAAACGCGACGGCAACAATAAACTCTTACACCACAAGGTGTTTATTATCGACGGCAAAATTGTCGCCACCGGTTCGTATAACTTCAGCCGCAACGCCGCCCGCAGCAATGATGAAAACATGGTGTTCATCCATGACCCAGAAGTGGCTACCCAGTACCTGGCGGAATACGAACGGATTGCTGCCGCCGGGTCTTAGTCGGCCCGGCCCATGCCCGCCAAAATATCAAACAGGTGGAAGGGGTAACGCTCCACCAGCGCCCGGCAGAAGGCCACGCCGCGCACGCTATTGCCGTGCTGATCCAGCGGCGGGGAATACAGGCACAGCCCCAGCACATTGGGAATCACCACCATCAAGGCCCCAGATACGCCACTTTTGGCCGGTAAACCAATCGCAAAGGCAAACTCCCCGGAAAAGTCGTACATGCCACAGGAAGCCATCAGCGACAGGCAGTTGCGCACCGTGCGGGCACTAAAGACCCGCTCGCCGGTCAGGGGACAGATGCCTCCCGCCGCCAGGGTCGCCGCTGCCACACACAGGGCTTCCGCATCCAATTCCAGCGAGCAGCACTGGAAATACAGCTCCAACGTCTCCATTAAATCGGTATCCGGGGGAAACACCTTGTGTTCCCGCATTAGGTAAGCCAACGCAAAATTGCGGTCGGCACTCTGGCGCTCGGACAAATAAATGGCATTGTTAAAAGCCGGGCGCGTGCCCCCCGTCAGCCGTTCCCAGGTGTGGCTAACATGGTCAAAGCGGTCGGCGCTGCCCAAATCCGGGCGGATCAGCGAGCAGCACATAATTGCCCCGGCATTGATCAGTGGGTTGTGGGGCAGGCCTTTGGCATTGAGGGAAATTTCGTTAAAGACCCGGCCGCTGGGCTCACGCCCGACATGGCGGTGCACGACCTCTTCGCCGAGTTCTTCGTGGACCAGGCAGTAGTTGGTGGGTTTGCTGGTGGACTGCAAACTGAAAGGCACCTGAGAGTCGCCCAGGGCAAAGCGCTTGCCCTCGACGGTGCACAGGGCCATGGCAAAGGTGTCCGGGTTGGCGCGGGCCAGTTGGGGGATGTAGGTGGCGACCCGGCCTTCTGCCAGCGGCTGAATCCGTTCAAAGATCGCCGTCAGCTCGGCGCAAAAGGGGTCAAAGTCTTGGATGCCCAATAGGTCCATCATGAATGGTATGACTCCGTCACCAGGGTGGTTTCATTTTACCGAAAGCGCTCCTGATTCACCACCTCAAAACCCAAATTTAGCTCACATATATGGCACACATATCTACAGTCCATACACAGTGCAAAACACAAACAGTCCTGTCAAAAAATATGACCCAACTCTAGCCTCAACAGCAACAGAAATCTTTAACCATATCTTAAAGATTAAAAATAGAAATATCGGTTTATAATCAGGATAATATAAGTTTCTGTTGTAGTTTATCTGCCTGATTAAAATTTAGCCATACAAATGGTGTTTTTCTGCTTGGAAATCTGATAACTCAGCAAATACTTATTTAAACTAAGCCAGAGTGGGTATTCACCATGAAATATCACGATTCCACGCCTGATTGCCACAACTTTCAACACCCTATTCCGCAACCCCATCAGCCCAGCATTTCTGCCTGTTTGATTGTCAAGGACGGGGCCACGACCTTAGACCGATGTCTCGCCAGCATTGCCCCGGTGGTCGATGAGATCATTGTGGTCGATACGGGCTCAACCGATTCATCGGTAGAAATTGCGCGACGTTATACCGACAAGATCTTTTCCTACCCATGGCACGATGACTTTGCCGCTGCTCGCAATGAAAGCCTGCGCCATGCTACGGGTGATTGGGTCATGGTGATAGATGCGGATGAATGGTTAAAACCCGATATGCATTCGGTGATACTTGCTTATCTACAACAATGGCAGCCCAAATTAGGCAATCAGGCAAATCACCTACCCATACTTAATGCCAGAGTGCGTTTTCCCCAAGGCCCTGCTATGTATAAGCGTTTTCTGTTTCCCAACCAACTTGGGGTTCAGTTTCGTGGGCGGGTGCATGAAATCCCTGTTTCTGATTCTCAGACGCTTCAGTACTTTACCTGTCATGATTTGAATGTAGAACACGAGCATATTGCAAAAAACAGGCATCAAACCAAACAGGCCTACTACCAAGCGCTATTAGAGCAAAGTCTCAGAGAGTCGCAGCAGAATCCTGAGTTATTTGGACATCTGTTAAAACATTTGGGGGATAGTTATTTAGCTCAAGGTATGTGGTGGCAGGCTAAACGGGCGTATACCCGCTTTTTGAATAAATTTGCCAGCAACAATCTGCCTCTGATGGATCCTTTTGTACAACAAGCTATTCAGCGTCTTAGGCAATTGAAACACCAAGGAGTCCGTCACTGGCGTAAAGGCTTAATTGCAACAGGGATAGGTCTTTTAGCCGCATGCCAAGTACCTGTGGCACCCACTGTGTCCATTACGCCTCCGAACAGTTATATTCCAGTAGAGGAGTTCGCTGCCGATTTTAGAATTATGTATATTGGTTTCTGCTACGGGTCTGAAGCCATTATGGCTGATAGTTGTTATAACGGAGGGGGTAGCGCAATCGCGGGTGAGCAGTTCACCAATGACGAGGGCGAGGTGTGTGTCAAGTATGCCGGTTGTGTAGGCGGGAGCTTAGATGGGCACGGAAATAATAATGGCGGTAGTGGTGGCGGCAGTGGCTGTACCACTTATGATGGTAGCCCTTGTACATTTTGTCCTCCAGGTCAGGCCCTCAATGAAGAAGGCTTTTGTGCCGTTCCTGAAAGCTGTGACAAACCTATTACCCCAGAGCAACTTCAACCCCTGATGGGCTCAGGGAGCCTGAATTTGCCCCCTGATCAAGCTTTACAGGATTATGGTAAAACCAATCGTCAGCTAAACTCAGCTGCATCTGGCATGCAGATTCAATCATTCGTTGGCGATTTTACTATCCTCAAGAAAAATCCAGACAAGCAACAACAGCGCTATGAACAGCTATTGCAACAGCAACAGGAGCAGCGTCAGGCCCTCAACTTACATTTAGAGCAATTGGATAGCCAAATTACAACGCTTGAAAATACCTATTCCGACTTAGGTGTTCCATGGGTAATTCCCGAAGGCATCCCTGACAACCTTGATGATTTTGAGACTCAGGTAGAACAACACTTTGAGAACATTAAAACATTCAGCAAAGACTTGAGCACTTCTGCCATTCTCGATACAGGCACTGAATATGTGAATATGCTGCATCTCTACCGCCAGTTATTACGGGATGTGCTCTCAGACAGCCCTGCCCTGCTGCCCGTGGATGCTGACACGGCCCCCCGAAGTTCAATTCAAGCGCTCAAACGGTTAGGGAAACAGTTGGAAAAAGCCTGGGACAAAATCCAGGAACAACACCAAAAAACGGACCTGCAGGTAAATACACTCCTACAGGCTCTGAACATTTCGGCTTCAGACTTCACAGAAACCTACCATGACAATATTGAACAATCGCTGCAAAACAGCATTCACGAAGCTGAAACCATACTGAGCAATCTAGAGGCCCAACTTGTAGCCGAAACAGAAGGCTTCAGTGTCCAGGCTAACAATGGCAAACCGCAACAACGGCAAAAACTGCAAGAACAAATACAAAAGGTTAAAGACTCCTTACAAACGCTGAAAGAACTCACTGTAGATGGATCCAGTTATGCCATTGAAACAGCGAAATCTGTCGAGAAACAACTTCGCAATCAAATGCAGCAGCTCCAAAACATTGCACAAAAGTATGGCCCGGATGCACTCCAGCAAGTACAACAATTCTATGCAAAAATGGATTCAGTCTTTGGCTGGATGCCACAATGGCAGTTTTCCGCACAGGTTAGAAGTAGTTTTTTGTCCTTGTGCTTCAAAAATCAGATTCCTTTAGACTATTATAAGAATGTACCCATGTCTTTAAGAGGAGATGAAGGATATGTTAATGTAGACAAATTCACTCAACAAGGAAAAAAAGGGGCACTAGTCGATCCCAAAACAAAATACTCATTATCAAAAGATAGAGCTATTAATTCCGGCTCAGGCCCCCATGGAGAAAGTTATTGGAAGTTATATGATTCAAAGGGATCTAGAGTAGGGACATTAGCTAAAGATGGAAAATATATTAGAAAGTGAATAACTCACCATCGCTAGAAGCAATAAAAAACAAAGCCTTTAAAATACTAACAGGTGCGCCATTAGATTCACCTCATCAGGTTATATATTTGTGTATTTACGACCACTGGTTAACAGAGTCTGAATACATTTCAACACCCATGTATTTTCAGGATTTCCAAGAAAAAGGAAGAGAAGACGATTATATTAATTATGAGAATAATTTTTTGAGCTTTTTTGAAACTTTATACTCAGATAATATATTCACATTAGACTGGGATACGCCTGCTCAGCCAATCATAAATCCCCAAAAGTTATGTAAAGAAGTTAAACATGCGCTAAGAACAGAAAACAGCTTATGTTTCATTATACCCAATAATAATACAGTAATAATATCAAATCATGATATGACTTGGCCTGTTTACTTATTTCCACCTTATTCAAAATACGTTGAAATAGCAGCTAGAACATCAGGGTTATACTGCTTATATTAATCCCACATAAAACAAGCATCAATATTTACACTCGAATCTCTCTGGAAAAGCATTTTCATACATAAAAGCCACCGGATTTAAGGCGATTTTTAGTTCATAAAACACACAACTATTTCCTTCCACCACTTAAGAAAGAGCATAAGTTTGGACTGAATGGGATCACCCTTAAAAAACAACATTGAACACCCAATGATGCGTTTAAATATCAAAGAGTATATAGAAAATTTAAGCAATTTAGAGTATCAACAACGTATCTAGATTGAGCATACTGATCCTAAAATTTCAGACTGTTTTGACGATGTCATTGCCTTCTTATTTGATCTTGCGGGTTTAGAAGAGGATTTGCCGGAAAATAATCTACCCAATATTGGTATTTTCTTTTATGATGAAGCAGAAGCATTGGCTGTAAGTCAGGTAATACGTGTGATTAATGCAGTGCTAGATGAACAAGGCCTTGAAGCATCTGATCTTGAGATATATGCATTCGCTCCACTGGCCTGAAGTCTTACAGGCGGCACAACAAGCCTTTACTTTGTTAAGTATAAATGATATACGGTATCAAACAAATTACAATATAGATAGGTGACAAAAGAGTCATGATAGAAAGGCAAATAACATATGAAACATGTATACCTTCTATCGCTTATAACCATAACGATAACAACCACGCTCTCATAGCATTTAACATTCGGTTTTCCGCTTTAACGATCTTATGAATAGCATTCTGAGCCATGCTACAATGCCACTATGTCTGCCGTTCTTGAAGCCCGCGAAGTGAATAAATCGTTCGGCAATGCCGGGGTCACCACCCCCGTCCTGCACGATATTTCCCTGTGCATTGAAGCGGGCGAGTTTGTCGCCATTACCGGCCACAGCGGCAGCGGCAAAACAACCCTGCTCTACCTGCTGGGAGCCCTGGATCGCCCCACCCACGGCCATATTTTGGTGGATGGGGCCGATACATCCCAAATGTCGGAAGCGGCCTTGACCCAGTTACGCCAGACCAAAATCGGCTTTGTCTTTCAGTTTCACTTTTTATTGCCCGAGTTTAGCGCGCTGGATAATGTCGCCATCCCAGCCATGCTCGCGGGGATGCGCCCTGAGCAGGCCCAGGCCCAAGCCAAAGCGCTGCTCGAACAGGTGGGGTTGGGACACCGTCTGGGGCACCGTCCCGGTCAGCTCAGTGG
>DLGM01000028.1:4697-10415 GCA_002482705.1 Cyanobacteria bacterium UBA7694 | reverse complement strand
GAACAGCGCATTCAGGAACGCACCCAGGCTTTGCAAGAGCGGGAGGGACTGTTACTCAGTCTACTCAATGCCATCCCCGATCTGATTTTTTATACGGATATCGAAGGCCGTTATCAGGGCTGTAATCAGGCCTTTGAAACCTTTATGGGCCAGAACCAAGACGCCCTGCTTGGGCAGCCGTCCCAGTTGCTCCACGCTTACCCTGATGCTTTGGAGACCGCTCATACTTTTGAGCAGCAGGGGGCTTACCCGGATGGCCGAAGGGTCTTGGTTGAGACACTGCAAACCCCTTACCGTGATGGCAGTGGCAACCTGATGGGGTTATTGGGTATCAGCCGTGATATTACCGCTCGCAAAGAGATGGAGGCCACTCTCGAACGGATTTTTGATTTTAACCCTGTGCCGATGGCGATTGTGAAAGTTCCGGAAAGTAAGACGTTGCGTATCAATCGCGCCATGTGCGAATTCCACGCACTGCCAGAAGATCAGCTTTTAGATATTCCTGCAAAGACACTCTATACCCGTCCAGAAGATCGGGAGCGACTCTTTACCCTTTTGGCCCGTGATGGCCGGGCCATTGATCTCGAAATGCAGGTTCACCGCTTTGGTTCAGAAGAGTTGCGCTGGGCGATGGTCTCGGCCTATCCACTCAGCTATCTGGGGCAAGAATGTATTGTGGTCAGCCTCTTTGACCTGACCCAGCGCAAACAGGTCGAACAGGAAATGCGCCAGTTGATTGAATCTTCTCCTGTGCCCATGGCTTTAATGGTGCGCGAAGGGGACCGTTCGCTGATTCGTTACCTGAATCGCAGTTTTACTGCCATGAGTGGGTACGATGTCAAGGATGTCCCAGACTTTGATACCTGGGTTGAAAAAGCCTATCCCGACCCCGATTACCGCGCTGAACTGGTGCGGACCTGGCAGACATTGGTTGCGCAGTTAGACCAGGGACAAGCCCAAAGCGATAAAATGGAAGTGGTCATTACGGCCAAGGATGGCAGTTTACATTCAGCCGAAGTGGTGGCCACACTGATTCACGATCAGATACTGATCATTTTGTACGACATTACCGACCGTCGTCAGATGGAGAACGCCCTGCGCGCTAGCGAACAGCGCACCTATAAAATGCGCGAAGCTTTGCCAGTCGGTATTTTTGTGATGACGGCTGACGGTCGCCCATTCTATTCCAATAAAAAAGCCCAAGAGCTAATGGGTAAAGGCATTGAACCCAGTTCTGCAGCCGAATTGGCTGAAACGTATGACACCTACCTCCGTGGCTCGTCACAGTTTTATCCGATGGAGCGTATGCCGATTGTTCGGGCTCTGCAAGGGGTGCCCTCAGACGTAGATGATATGGAAATTCGGCATCCAGATCGCATTGTTCCCTTACAGGTCAGCGGTTCGCCGATTTGGGATGATCAAGGGCAATTGATGTATGCCATTGCCGCCTTTAGTGATATCAGCGAACTCAAGAAAAAAGAGGCGGAGCTGATTGACGCGCGCCAAAAAGCGGAAGATGCCAGCCGTACCAAGGGCGAGTTTTTGGCCAATATGAGCCACGAAATCCGCACCCCTATGAACGCCATCTTGGGGCTTAACCACCTACTACAAAAAACCGAGCTCAATCCCAAACAGCGCGATTATGTTCACAAAGCCCAGGTGGCTTCACAAAATCTCTTGGCCATTATTAATGATATCCTCGATTTTTCGAAAATTGAAGCGGGCAAGTTGACGATGGAAGAGATCGATTTTGATCTCAATCAGGTGATTGACAACCTTTCAAACCTGCTCAGCATCAAGGCCCATGAAAAAGGCTTAGAGCTAATCTTTAACGTCAAACCCCATGTCCCTAGCCTGTTGCGTGGTGATCCGCTGCGCTTAGAACAAATTCTTCTCAATTTAGCCAATAATGCGCTCAAATTTACCAGTGATGGGGAAGTTGAGGTTTCTGGGGATCTGGTTTCTCTTGAGGGCGATCAGGTCGAACTGCGTTTTTGTGTGCGTGATACGGGGATCGGTATGAGCCCTGAGCAACTGGAGCGTCTTTTCCAGGCCTTTTCCCAGGCGGATACCTCCACCACGCGCCGTTATGGGGGGACGGGGTTGGGCTTGACCATTTCCAAGCGTCTGGTAGAAATGATGGGCGGCGAGATTGGCGTAGAGAGCACGCCTGGACAGGGCAGCCGCTTCTTTTTTACCGTGCAGTTTGAGCGGCAACAGGCCCGCCCCCAATCGATCATGGTATTGCCCAAGCGCCTGACCGGTTTAAAGGTTTTGGTGGTGGATGATCACCAAGTGGTGCTCGATGTAGTGCGCGATTATCTTAAGGGTTTCTCCTTTGAAGTGCATACCGTTTCTTCTGGCCGGGCCGCCCTCCATCGCCTCCAAACCAGCCTGCAACAGCAAGATCACTTTGGCCTCTTGCTGGTCGACTGGAAAATGCCGGATATGAACGGCTTTGAGGTCATTCGCCAGGCCCGTGAGCTGTTTGCTGCCGATCAGCAACCACGCATGATTTTAATGACAGCTTATGGCCGCGAAGACGTCTTACAACAGGCCGATCAAGACGGTCTCGATGGCCTGATCCTCAAGCCGATTACGCCTTCACTCTTGTATGACGCGATCATTCAGTCGTTTGGCAATCCGCTGGTCGAATCGGTGAGTGAGCAACCCCCGAAGCTGAGCACAGGTTTGGAAGCGTTACAAGGGTCGCACATTTTACTCGTAGAAGATAATGAGATCAATCAACAGGTGGCCCGTGAGCTGCTCGAAGCGGAAGGCTTACTCGTCACCATTGCTCCCCACGGGCAAGCGGCATTGGCCCAACTGGAGCACCTGCAACGCAGCGATCTCGATTTGATACTGATGGATTTACAAATGCCGATTATGGATGGTTATGAAGCGACCCGCCAAATCCGGGCTCTGCCGCAGTGGCAAGGGCTGCCGATTGTGGCCATGACCGCAGATGCTGTCGCTGGCATTCGCGAACAGGTGCTGGCCAGTGGCATGGATGATTATGTCACCAAACCGATCCAGCTCAAAGAGCTGTTTTTAACCCTGCGGCGCTGGTTGGCTCCAGATGCCCCGGCTCTGGAAGAAGTTTTGGTGCAGACAAGGCCTGATTCAGTTTTGGTTTTACCGGGCCTTGACACTGCGGCTGCCCTCAATCGCTTAGCGGGCAATCAAACGCTCTATTTACGCCTGCTGCGCCAATTTCAGCGCGACTATCAGACTTTTGGTTCACAGTTGCGCTTGGCTCTCACGCAGGCGACTGCGACCGAGGTCCGCCGCCTGGTGCACACTTTAAAAGGGGCTGCGGGCAATCTCGGCATGC
Organism: Cyanobacteria bacterium UBA7694; assembly: GCA_002482705.1. Classification (GTDB taxonomy): domain Bacteria; phylum Cyanobacteriota; class Sericytochromatia; order UBA7694; family UBA7694; genus UBA7694. The sequence goes on along the minus strand of DLGM01000028.1, from coordinate 7,081 downwards.
AAGCACTGTTTCAGGCCGCTGCCCATCTCGAAACCCTTTTGCCGGATGCGCCTGAGCTGGGCGTTGGATTGGATTATTTGGAGCGTGAATGGGCCACGGTGATGGTGGCGTTAGAAGAGCTGCCCCCAGAGATTGTGAACGCTGAAGTTGCTGCTGCCACGATCGATCGGGATACGGCTTACCAGCAGCTCCAGATGGCCTTGGAGCATTTTGATCCGGCGGCGGAAGAGCTGCTTGAGCCTCTGTTGGCACACTGGAGTCAGGCTCAATTACAGCCCTTGCAGCAGGCGATAGCGGGTTTTGATTTTGAGCAGGCGCTGACGTTGCTGCAAATGCTTACAGAATGGGAAGCGTGAGCGTGAAGGTGGCCCCTTGTCCGGGGGGGCTCTCGAGGTGAATGTCAGCTCCTAAAAGATGCGTCAGTTGTTTGACAATGGACAGCCCGAGGCCTGTGGAATTTTCCCCGGCGGTGGGCCGGGCCGACAGCCGCGCAAACTTCTGAAATACCCGTCCTTTGTCTCCTTCGCTGAACCCCGGCCCCTGATCTTGCACCCGCAAAACGGCCAGCTTGCCGTGTCGGGCCAGTCCTAGCACCACCTCGCGTTCCGGGGGCGAATACTTGATCGCATTGGACAATAAATTATCCACAATCTGCTGCAAAATCGAGCGATCCGTGATGGCCAACAGGGGAGCAGTCGCAAAATCCGTTTGCAGCCGGATGCGTTTGGCCTGGGCCCGCACTTGGTGGGCTTCACTGAGGGTTTGTAAAAAGGGCTGTAGTTCAACCTCGATCGGATGTAACACCCAACTGCCCGATTCAATGCGGTTAATATCAAGCAGATTGGTAATAATTTGCAACATGCGCTCGACTTCATTCTCAATCGAGCCCATATAGTGGGTCAGTTTTTCTGAGCTGAGACTGTCCTGTTTAAAGGCCACCATTTGTGCCGTGAGCAGAATGGTACTGAGGGGGTTTTTGAGATCATGGGCGGCAATTCCGAGAAAGTTGTTTTTTTCTTCATTGAGGCTTTCAAGATCACGGGTGTAGGCCAAAATAGTGTCCCGTGCCTGTTTGAGCGAGAGATGGGTATGTACCCGTGCGAGTAGTTCGGCGGGGTTGAAGGGCTTTACCACATAATCCACGGCCCCAGCGGAAAATCCATGGACAATGTCGTCGCTGTCGGTTTTGGCAGTCAGAAAAATCAGGGGAATATCTCGGGTATGGGCTTGGGCTTTCACCTGACGGCACACCTCATATCCATCCATGCCGGGCATGACAATATCACATAAAATGAGATCCGGCTGTAGCCGCTCTAAAATGTGCAGGGCACTTTCACCACTGTTGGCCGCCGCCACTTTGTAGCCATGGCCCCGAAGGGTGCTGCTGAGCATGTGCAGATTCTGGGGCTGATCATCAATGATTAACAGCAGGCCACTGGGCTGATCAGGAGCAGTCATCGGCGTCTCCGACTGAGGTATAGGCCTCCAGCCAACAGGGCCAGGAGCCACCAGCCATAGGGTTTGGTTTTCCGAGGCTGAGGAACCCGGTTATCAGGGGCAAAACGGCCACTGATCATGCGTAAAACCAAGGCTTCGATCTCTGGGCCATGGGTGGTGACAATATCGTGCCCGGCGTCGGGCATGGGGATGGCGGAGCTTTGGGGGTGGGCCAAAGCGGCATAGACCTGATAGGCGTGAGTAACGGGAATCAGGCGATCCTGGTGTGGGATGACCACCCAGGTCGGGATTTGCTGCCTGCGAATGTGTGTGAGGGCGCGGTGGGAGGTATAACGCAGGGCGGCCTGGATTTGTGCCCATTGTCCCCGAGGGCCTAAGTCTTGACTGTCTTGCAGCAGCGTAGTTTCCCACAGGTGTTCATCAGCTGGGGAATGAAAAGCTGCACGCCCGTGATGATGTGCTACCAACAGCCGTTTTGAGAGCTGTACGCGGGTTTGGGGGGCAGCAATTGTGGCTTGTACAAAAGAGGCAATCGCTGCACCTGTCAGCCGACCCAAACCCACTCCTGTGTGGCTGGGAGCCATTAAAAACAGCCCGGCCACAGGTATGCGCAAAGACAGCTCCATGGCAACCATGGCCCCTAAGCTGGGAGCCAGAATGTACAGAGGGGGAAGCGGTAACTGCTGTAGGGTTGCGGCAATACGCTCTGCCATGGCTTCCACCGTTGAGGCCAGCGGCTCCTCTGCCGCCAAGCCCACTCCGGGTAAATCGACACACAGGACATCCACTTGGTGTGACAAACGCTCGTGAAGACCGAGCCAGGAGTTGAGAGAGCGTGACAGGCCCCGAATCATGAGTAAAACAGGCCGGCCTGAGGGTTCCCAGGTATCCAGGTGGCCTTGGCCATCACACAGGCTTAAAAAAGG
>DLGM01000028.1:3036-4681 GCA_002482705.1 Cyanobacteria bacterium UBA7694 | reverse complement strand
ATGCGGATGCAGCTGCGACTTCGGTCATCAAACCTCTCCTGGGGACGGTTGCAAAGGGGGCGATAGTATGCGCCATTATAACAATAATTTTGCAAACGTGACATTTGCACATTTTTGAGCGAAGATTAAGACAGGACGATTTTATATTCAATAAGAATACTTATTGGATTTCATGAGCGAGCTTTGAAAAGAAGATAAAAATGAGGTATTTATTGGTTTGCAGCCTTTTCATTATTAATATTATATCCAATAACTGTAAGCCGTTTTGTCTCCCTTTTAACCTTTGGGATTATGCCTGTTGTTCCTTTATATTGAATAACATGATGTGATATAAATAACAAAATTACATGTGGGATTTGAATTCTCGGTTTCATCTTAATTTTACATTCAATAACCAGATTTGTTCTTCAGTGCCACTTTTATGTGTTATAGAAGGGTTTTAATAATCTTTGTTCAAGATGATCTTATTACATATGTCTTCAAAAATGTTGTATGTTTTGAGCTTTGAATAAGCCGATTAAATATTAAATAGGTTGATTACTAAGGTTTATATCCTTAAAATAATCATAAATAGTTAAAAATATCTTAATAATGTGAACGTAGATCTGCCCCTTGATCTGTGTTGAGAAGCACCGTGCAGAATTCCCATCGGGCAACTTCAGGGCTTCATTGTTTATGAGCGGCCCCAGGGCGATCACTTTGCATTCATCAAAGTTTAATCCAATGAAAACCCATCGTTTACTTTTGGGGCACCAGTTTTCTCCCCTTGGGGACGATATACGGAGTATCTGTTCCCAGCGTGGAGAATACCGTCATGTTTAAACTTCAATCTCTCGTTTTGGCCGCTCTTAGCTTCAACCTTGTGGCCTGTGCCAGCCAACCGATGCCGATGGCTTATGGCCCGATGACATCCCAAACCCTCCAGGCTGCTGCTGCCCGGGGTCCGGCTCTGGTGCGCCAACAACCCCAAGACTTAAAAGCTTTGCTCAAGCACCTGTTTAAGAGTGAATTTGCTGACGGCGTTGACAACGGCTTACCCATGGAGCAAATCAACCAGATCATGGAGCAAAACGGCCCGGCCTTTTACCAGGCTCTGAGCGCTGATCCCCAGGCCCGTGCCCAGGCTTATCCGCTTGCTGACCAAATGGTCATTAATGAATTTAATAAACACTCCCCCGCTGACAATGTTCCCCCTATTTCTGCTCAGGAGCTGCAACAACTCCAAGCGCGCATGCAGCCCGGTGACATTATCCTGTGTGGCAATGACAAATCATTTGTGCACGCGGCCCTGTATCTGGGCAAAGGCGAAATTGTTCATGCCCTGGCTACTCAGCCTGATAGCCCCAATCGCTTCCGGGGCGTTGTCCGCGAAAGCTTACAGACTTATGTTGCGCGCAGTGAGCGCGACACCTTTGTGGTGCTGCGTTCTAAAGTTACGCCTGCGGCTGAATTTTCCAAGGCCTTTGCTTATGCCCAACAGCAGCTCGGCAAATCTTATGACAGCCTGTTTTTATTAAAAACCGAAGAGCGCTTCTATTGCACTGAATTGGTGTGGGCTGCCTTACAACGTATGACTGCCAAGCCCCGTGTGTTCCCCAAAGCTGTTAAATATGGCTGGGAAATGGTCACCGTTGACGACTTCATA
>DLGM01000028.1:0-3001 GCA_002482705.1 Cyanobacteria bacterium UBA7694 | reverse complement strand
CCCGCCAGTGGGACAGCGCCACCGCTATTAGATTGTCCTGTTCAAAAAAACCGGGTACCCAAGTACTCGGTTTTTTTATTAAGGCTCTATCCCGCTGATAACCTCATGCACAGAAATGGCTACCAGAGAAACACCCCATGAACGTCTCGCAATAGGGTTAACTAGAGATAGCGTTCAGCATTTTGCCTGAACGCTAACCGACATGATGACAGGAGAACATTTTATGAAAACCTTTGCTCTGCTCGGAGATCCTACTTTTAATGAATCACGTCCGGCTTCTGAAGCCCTATTGGGAGATCAGCACCATCGCATTCTGCGTTTTTGCCTCAAGCCTGACCAAGTCGTACCTGAACACCTTGCGCCACCAGATTCTGCCGCTATTATGATTGTGCTCTCTGGCAAGGGGCTCTGCAGTGGGGGGGATGGACAGGAGATCCCCATTGCCGCCCAAGATATGGTGATTTTTGATCCCGGTGAAGCTCACGCAATCAAAGCTTTGGATCAGGAGCTGGTATTTATTGTGATTCTCTCTGGTGTGGCCGGAAATCATGAAGCGGTGGGCCGTATGGTAACGTCTACTGCGGAGTAGGCGACCTTGATGAGCTGGCTTTCCACTTAATTGACTTGCTGGAGCATGTTGCATGTAACCAAGGTCTGGCGGGGAGTCTTTTATGTGATCAAGAAACGGGCCTGCTCTAATCTGAGGTAATAGGCAAAGGCTCCGGTGTTGTGGGCTGTTGCCTTAACAGCCGCCACCGCCGCCCGCAAAGACCTCTTTCCAGGTATCCTGCTGCCAAGCATAAATGCTATACGACCAGCTTTCATAGGCATTGTGGCGTACCAGTACATGATCCAAAGCCTGATTGACCCCAAAGCTTGAGATCAGATCGCTTGACTGGCAGTCTTCGGCATATTCCGATCTGTGGGGCTGTTGGTAACTGACCAAGGGCACCGCTTTGCCTTGTTCCCACAGGCCCATTACCCAGAAGGTTTCCTGATCACACATTGCCTGTTGCCCGGTGTTTTTACGTCTTCCCGTAATAAAAAGCCCCAACTCAAAAGAGCTGTTAGCGGTCTTTTGAAAGGGAAAGCTACGTGTGCTTGTCAGCTCAAAATGTTTCTCGTTGGCGCTGCGCTTGTTTTGGGCAAAGTAGGCGCTTTTGAGCAGCGCCCCCATCCGTGTTTGTGCGTCTAGAGTCGGGGTGGCTGGTGGCTGGAACGTGGGCAGTGACCGCACGGGTACATAGGCCAAACCCTGAAAACTCTGATTTTCATCCACGGGTGGGTTGAGCTGCCCCACTACTTGGGGATAATCTCCACAGCCGGGTGGGTCTAAGCGCTGGGGTTGGAACTGCTGCACTTTTTCCCCATGTACATACACGGGATAGGCCGTGGTGAAGGGAATCAGCTTGCGCATGGCCTCTGCATCACCTTCTTCGTTGACTTCAGTGTCAGGACCGTGAACGGGCAGAGCCGACACAAAGCGCTGTTGCTGAGGTTCATACCGGGCAATCGGTTCGAGCACATAGGGGTTGACCATCATCAGGGTAAAGGCGGGTGTAACCACAGGGGATGCTACTTTTTCGTGACTGCTTTTGGGGGGCGCACTCCCTTCTGCTTGGGATTTGGCTGCTGGGCAGCCACTGAGCAGAGTCAGTACGCTCAAGCTCCCAATGATTAAGGTTGTTGCCGTTTGTAAATCCATTACCGATACCTCGTGGGTGGGGGTTGATTATAGAGATGAACAGCTTCCGGGCGGCAAGTGCTGCTCCAGTTTTGCCATTACGCTGTCCAATTGTTCAGGCGGAAGCTCTCTTTGGAGTTGTTCAAACCACACCCGCTCTTCAAAACGCACATGGGCATCTAAGAGTTCACCCAGGGCTTTTAGCAGGGGAGGCAGTGCTTCTGGAAGTGCATCCTCAATTTGATGTACCTGTTGCCAGAACTGCTGGTGTTCAGCCCAGACCCGGTCACTGGGGCCGGGATCAGACAATTGCCCTTTCAGAGGGAATAACACCTCTTCTTCAGCGGCAAAGTGCCGGGCCAAATCGCCGTGAATAAATACCAGTGCCTGACTGCGTTGGGCAACCGGGTCTGTGGGCCAGGGATGGGCTGGATTTGAAGAACGCCCATGGCGCAAGCGATAGGCTAAAATCAGCGCGGGCAAATGCTCCCGTGAGAGCGTTATCAGAGCGGGGTCGCGTTTCATCAGAATTCCTCAGGAGGGATGCTTTGAGCATAACGAGTCATGAGCTGTTTGCCAAGGGGGATTCATATAAAAGACAGAAGTTATTTATTTTCTGAAGGCACCCATTCAAATCCTCCTAAGCTGTCAGCGGGGGGCGCACTGGATGCCCTTTACGCAGTGCGCGTAGGCGCTCAACATACTCCCACTCTTGCTGCTGTTGTTCCGTTTCTATTTTGACGCAGGGAATCGCTGAGGGGCGTCCGTTCGTATCCACCGCAACCATATGAAAATAGCCTTGGCTGGCGTGTTGGCGATTGTTGCCAAAGGCATCTTCAGAAAATAAATCGACTTTGACGGTTAAAGATGTGGTGCCGGTATAAACGACTTGCGCTAATAATTCGATCAAGTGGCCGGTGCGCACCGGAACCAAAAAATCGATATGTTCCATACTGGCGGTGACAATCATTTGATGGGTGAAGCGTGTAGCTGCTAGAAAAGCAGCCCGGTCCATGAGGTCTAATACTTTGCCCCCAAATAGGGTTCCGTAGTGGTTGGTGGTATTGGGGAAAACCATTTCCACCATACACAAAGGCTCTTGGGCAATCGTTACAGAATGGGTCATCGACTCCTCCTTCGGGAGTGCAAAACACCTGTGCCCCAAATAAGGAGAGCCGTGCATGCTCGCCTTCTTCCGAAGCGACAGTTGCTTGCATAATATCTGATCAGGCGATCGGGCTTCACAGCGTAAACTGCTTACCGTTGCGGGACAGCGCCGGATTCACACCGGACTTCAGCACATGATCAAACAGAATT
>DLGM01000376.1:4541-5292 GCA_002482705.1 Cyanobacteria bacterium UBA7694 | reverse complement strand
CAGCCAAGCTCTGGCTTTCAGGTCACTTCTTACTCGGGTTCGGTACGCGCTTCGTTTGATGCTCCCGCCATTGAACAGCAGACCAAAACCATTGATGCCAGCAGCGACGAGTTTGCCAACGAGTTTGCCAAATTCCAGCCTGGCGCAACTGCCACTAACCCCAATAGCCCAACAACTCCGGCCGTTGCCCGCAATACCGGTTTTTTCTTAACAGAAAGCGACTCTTCCGTCAATTTCTTTGCTCTCAACGAAACGGGCCAAACCCTTTGGCAGCTCAGTTTGCATGCAGATGGCGGTAAGTTTGTTGGCACTTCTCCCGCACTCGGAAATGCCCTGGGTACCGACAAAGTCCTTTACGCGATCAGCGATCTGGGTCGTTTGTATGCTGTAGATGCCACTTCAGGGATTGTTCGCAGCTTCTACCAAATTGCCGGTGATACCTTTAGCAACTCTTCACCGTTTGTGGTCCCGGGTAACCCCTCTGACCAAGTTTTCTTGGTTAGCCAAGAAGGCCGGGTTTATAAGTTCACCTTTAATGGCAGCAGCAATACCTTCACTTCCAACTTCAAAGAAGGCAGTGATGACGGCATTAAGGTTGTTTCCAGTGGGAACACCGGAAAATTCAGTACCTCTCCGCTGGTTGTTGATAAACCCACCGTGGGCACCCTCACCGGTGACTATCTTTATGTGGGCTCCGAAGAAGGGCGTGTGTATAAAATTCGTGCGACTGACGGCTTAACCCCCACAGGTG
>DLGM01000376.1:0-4480 GCA_002482705.1 Cyanobacteria bacterium UBA7694 | reverse complement strand
AAGGCACCATGGCCATTGATGTTGGCCTCGATTCAGCGATTGTGCCCTGTGGCTCTTACCTGTTTAAGGTGAAACTGAACGACAATTCAACGGCTCCGCTTTCCTTGTTGGCCCAAAGCCCGCTGCTCGAAATCCGTGATTTTGCGCTGTTCCGTCCCACGCAGGTGCTGGGGCCCAACATCAACAACCGCACCTTGCCTAAAACCACCCTGCTGCGCGAGCCGCTGCCCACGGAAGATGGTTTCGATTTAGAACAGCCCTTTGGGTTCCGTTCGGGCGACTATATCAAGGTCACACCGCGTACAGGTGGGCCCGTTTACGGGGTTATCGATACCATTGAAGATGCAACCGTAACGTTGCTCGATTCGCTGATGCCCCTTCCATCCCCTTCTCCCGATCCGTTCCTGCTTGGGGCTGAACCCATTGAAGTGGTCAATCTGGCGGTGCGCCCAACGCCTACCCCAGCACCCAACGCCACTCCGACGCCTGTTCCCACTCCAACTGCCCTGGGCGCTGACCCGGTTACCAGTTTTGTGGTGGGTAACCCGGAAGGCCTCAGCCAAGGAGACCGGATTATTTTCCCCACCTTGCCTGGGCAGCCTGTGGTGACCATTTGCTCTAGCAGCAATGCCGACTGTGACAAAGACAACTCCGGTGCCAATCGCTATCCGGGCATCGAACTTCTGCCCTCTGGCACGGGCGCCAACGCCGATGACCTCCGCTATCAGATCACGGTGGCCAACAATATCCCTGGCGTAGACATGACCCAGTTGATTCAAAGCCGTATGGCCAGTGAGCGTTTTGTGCCTTTTGAAAAAGTGCAAAATCGCGTTGTTGGCAATACCAACACCACCGTCAAGTTCCAATTGGGGGATGTGGGTGGTTTTCAGCCTGGCCAAGTTGTGCGTGTGACGCACAAAGATGACAGCCTCAATGGCCGTTATGAATATGGCTTGATTCGCTCCGGTGGCGTGAACACCAGTGCCCGTACCCTTGAGCTGACCGCCCCGTTGGTAGATGCGCCTGAACAAGGGGCTCGCGTTGAAATTGTTGAGCTGAATACCAATGCCTTTGGGCGGGTTTCCCCCTCCCTCAGTTATTCCACCGGCAATATTCTTTCATCGCCCGTTCTGCGTGGTAACTCTCAGCAGGTGTATATCCAGCACGGTAACTCCCTGTTCGAGTTGCGTTATGACGACAACACCTCCTTCCGGGATGTGGCCAATTATTTGGTGTTACAATCGGCGCGCCTTGATCAGAGCAACCTCTCCTTGAGTGCCTTGTCTCGTTCTACCCCGTTGGCTCTGAGCAATGACAAGCTGATTACCGTTGACTCTGATCCCACAGGTAAAACAGGGATTTTCCTGAACCGTATTTTGCTACCCCTGAGCCCCACTTCTGAGCGTCTCAACGACTTCTTTGCTATCCGCAGCCCCAATTCCTTGGGGGATGTGCCAAACCGGGCTGAAACCCGCCCGATCCTGTTTGGCTCAACTCCCAATTTTGTGTTGTTTGGTGGTGGTAACGGAGTTGTATACAAACTGCACAAGGACATCGCCTGGTAATGAGCATGAAAAACTATACCCCTTGGATTGTCTTGCCCCTCGGACTGGCCGCTACCGTGGGCTGTACCGTACCATTCCTGGTGAATTCACGGGATGGCAACGGAACGACTCCCCCCGTGATCAGTAATCCCAGTGATGCGTCCTCCAGTTTGCCTATCTTCCTGCCTCAGCCAGGCTCTTCGGGGGGGCCTCTCCCTTCTCCGAGTAGCCCTTTTGGCACGATTGATACTCCCAACCCGACGATCAGCGGGCCTTTGCCGGGCGCTACCGCAACGCCCTTTTTGCCCAATATTACCCCCAATATTGGCAACCAAATCATCCCCAATGCCATTCCCACGATTTCGATCAGTGGGCCGTTGGGCAGTGGTGGTGGTGGCGGAGCAGGTGGCGGTCAACCCGGTTATCTGCCAATTGTGAAATCGATCATTAAAGGCCGGGTCATGGGTTATAACATCCGTAACGAAGCCTTTGAGCCCATTGCCAATGCCCAGGTGCGCGTAAGCGAAACCCTGAGCTTGAGCACTGACCAAAACGGCATCTATCAGACCAGTCAAGAATTTGACCAAATGGTCAGTATCTCTGCGGCTAAAGACGGTTATATTGCCTCAACGGTAACCGGTGTGCCACCGGGCACCAACCGCGATATTCACCTCAACCCCTTGAACAATGGCCCGCTCTACCGTCAAGAAACCTTTGACTTTAGCGATACGGTCACCAATCTCAACGAGAATGGCCGTGATGTGACCATCACCTTTGCGGACGGTTTTGAGAGCCGTACAGCGGCTGCCAGCCCTGATAAATTTACGGGCCGTTATAATATGAGCGTTCGTCTCAAGGCCAATCGTTCGACGACCCAAGGCACCTTGTTTGCCTCCGTGTTTGAACGGGTGGGTAACCTGACGCAACTGACCCAGTATGGTTACAGTCCCAACGTGGCTGTACCGACACCGCCGCCCCAGCCTGTACCCACGGCAACACCGGTCACCACTGGCAGCACGACGTTCCGCCCCTTGAAGCCGACCCAGCTTTTGGTGTCGTTTAATCACCTGCTGACACCGGAAGCTTTTGGTCAGATCACCGTGAGCTTAGCCGCTCAAAGTGGCAGCAAGCTGCGCGGTTGTGTGGCTCATGTGTACATGAACCTCCCGGATGGTGGGCGGGTATTGGTGGCCAAGTACAATGACAGTACCTCGGCATCCATTAACCAGCCTTTGCGTGTACCCCGCGTGGCTAACACCAGCTTTACAATAGAGGCGCGCAGTGGCTCTGCTTTGCGTGGCAGCGATATTATTGTGCCCAATATCCAAATTGGTAACACCGTGGTACGCACCTTCTTAGAACCCCCCGAATTTACGCAGGTGGGTACAGAAACCAATATCAGCGATGTGAACAAAACCCATTTTGTCACCGGGGATACAACGCCAACCTTTGGCTGGAGCCGTCTGCCCGATGCCAATAGTTATCAGATGGATGTTCAGGGTGAAACCCCCGAGTCCTTCCGCTGGGAAGCTTACACCCTCGACAATTCACTCACCTATCCTGACTTTGGTTCGAATGCGCCCGGCAGCATTATCCTAGGTAATAACTACCGCGCTCAGCTCATGGCCAGCGACTTTGATATCGGCACCTTTAATGTTCTGAGTTTCCAGGATACCTGGGAAATGCCGGTTCGTCTGCGCAATGCCATGGCCGCTGCTACCCCCGCCGGTTTCTCGGTGCAGTTGCTCAATCCTTCGGTGCGTAGCTTCTCGCAAGGTTACCGTATTTCGTATAGCACGGTTACCTTCTTGGCCAACTAAGCCTCTGTAAACCGTATCTCACGATAAACCCCCAGCTTCAAGCTGGGGGTTTATCTGAGTTTAGGGGGTATCAGGGCAGGTGGTTTAAGAGCCTGGGGCTCCGTAAACCACCCAAGTGGCAAACGTTTCTGAGATTTTCAGCGACCGGGCCACGTAGTTGCCCGGATACGTTTTGACATAACGTAAGAAGGCTTGCAAATCGTCTTCGGAGATATTGACCATGACGTCGGTGAGGGGCATATGGGCGTATGGGCCTTCGGTGGCTGGCGGAATGGCTCCGGCACGGGCTGCACATTCCCGGATCGCATAAAGGGCGGCTTCGGTGGATTGGGGATCCACGATCATTTTGCTGACGGAGTACTGACTATTGGCAAAACGTTTAAAGTCATAGAGGGGCTGGTCATAGTTGTCGGTGAACTCAACATTGAGCTCGTGCAGATCCACAAAGCTGACTTTGGGATGGTCTTGAGGGGGCGGAGTGTACATTGGGGGCGCGCCTGGGCCACCCGCGTAAGCTGGGTAAGGGCTATACGCTGCTAAAGGGCTCTTCTGGCGCATTTGATCCATAAGGCCTTTAAAGGCCAAGTTGGTGGCCTCTTTGAGCTCTTTTTGAATTTGCTCGGATAATTCGAGGGCCATATCGGTATAACTGGTCATTTTGTTGATAAAGAAGCTGATTTTTTCTTTGATCAGCAGATAATATTTGGCAATGGGCCCCAAGAGCATGATCAATTGATTTTGGGGCAGCATATAATCGGGGGGGGGTTCCCCATAGGGATGTAAAGGCTGGAGGTGATGCTGAGTGGCAATATAGTGGGGTGAGTCGGAAGCATCCGAGGCGATCATGTCCCCTTCGCCCAACATTTGCTGATAGGCTTCTAAAACGGTCTTGGGCTTTTTGCGCTTTTTGGGAGCCGGTTCAGGGGCGGGCTGTTGGGGAACATGGTAGGCGTAGTTATTGCCGTCTTGGGCTGCATAATAGGCCGGTTGCTGTTCTTGAGCATATCCCTGGGGTTGCGTTTGCCACTGGCCATTGGCGTCATAATACCCTTGAGCTTGGTTGGGATCGTAATAGCCTTGGTTGGGGTCTGCCCCCTGCTGCCACTGGCCATTGGC
>DLGM01000262.1:3249-8526 GCA_002482705.1 Cyanobacteria bacterium UBA7694 | reverse complement strand
AATGACAATGGTTTGGGGGTCTTGCTGATCTTGGTGGACGGTAAAGGTGAGGTTGCCCGGTTCGCGGCGGGTTTGGGCCTGTAAACGCCGCAATGCATCCAAGGACTGAGCCGTTTGGCCAGGCTGCTGAACTTTGAGGATGGCCGTGGAGTGGTAGGCCTGTTGCATGGGGGCGGTGTTGCGTTGGGCCACCACGCGCGCTGGGGCTGCGGCGGGGAGCAGATTGGCCTGACAGCCGCTGGCCCATAGGCTCAAGGTCAAAAGGGCAATCCATGGCTTCATCCGGGTAAACTCCTTACGCATGACGGGGTGCGTGAACTCATGGTTCAGTATCGCTAAACTTGAAAGGTTGTGCAAGCCTACACCCCCTTCCAAGTTAAATTTGGACCACCAACCAGTGACCGTTGCAGATTTACCTCAGAATAGATTGCCTTGTTTTGAGTTAGAGTGAACTCAGCAACTTTTGCAGGTCAGGGTCAGGGTTGGTTGTAAAGATTTGATCCAATGCCTCAAAGCGATGAGGATAACGCTCTCTGAGTGTCGGATCCAATAAACCCCCATCACTTTCCAAATACAAGGCTACGGTTTCAGCAAAATCCTCTGCGGAATCAACTTGGGCGTAACCTGTGACCGAACCTCCCTGCTGCATATCCTTTTGGACGGCATGTTGCCAAGTCCCATCTGGCAGCATGCTTTTGTTGTTGTAAATCTGTCCTGCAATTACATGGGCATGTTCATGAAGCATCGTTCGGTTAATGTAGGCTTGATTATGCTGTAATAAGTTTGGATAAATATCGATGGTGCCATCAGCACTGGCTGTAGCTAGGAAAGTTGCTCTATTTTTGTTCTCACTTGGATGAACCAGAATTTGATTGATATTATTAATATATTCCTCAGGAGATTCTTGCACCGCAAGTTTGACTTGCTCAGCCAGCTTGTCCCTTTCCAAGGAAGTCAATTTTTTACCAGCTATTTCCTCAGGAATAATCATGTCAATATTATGGATTTGGCCAGACGGGGCTTTCACCTTGATCTCATAAGAATATGCCGGAACAGGTTTACTACCTATACTGTCTGGGAAAATCTCTGGTGTGGGCCCAGAACCAGCGGGTAATACCGTGATCGCATCATCTTCAATGCGTTTGATCAGATTGAGGTCCCGGTGTTTGAAGTTGGGATCATCGATATTTTGTGTTCCTTGTACCAGTTTATCTCTTTCTTTAATAAACAGTCGGAATTTGTCTGGATCAGACAAAGCATGGATTTGGGGTTGGTAATTTCGTGTTGTAGAGTGAATATCCCCTTTTTCATATTTGGTAATAAATTCAATAGGAGAGAGATGGGTTTGATTTGTTCGTGACAGGACAATGTGGCTTGTTCCATGCTGATGAATTTTGTCTACGGACCAAATATTTCCCTTTCTGTCTTTGATAACCTGCCCTTCCCATAAGCGGGATGCATCTACATTTGGGAATTCTCGATTCAATTGGTTTCCTTGGAGCTTATCATCCGTATAGATATCTTGTTTGCGAATGGTTTTGATCTCTACCTGTTCAGCGACAATTACCCCGGCCTTCTCATCGACAAAAAACCGTGTATTTTTGTTATCTTTAGCGAAGTGTTTCTGATCGGGGGGTAAGAGTTCTTTGGCCCATTCCAATGACTGCTGACGGAATTCGTCCCTAGACATTGAAACGCTCTTACCGCTTATTTCATCTCTGAAGTGCAGGCGATCTCCTTGAATTGCTAACAACTTGTACTCCTTTTTTAAATCAGGAGAGGCAAACAGCGAATTTGGTTTTAAAAATGTTTTTTCATGGGAGGCCCGATTGCCACTGATAGCCAGTGGTATAACATCTTTGGCGGCAATGGTTTGTACGGTATATGGAGGTACCATGCTTCTCACGCCCAGATTGCCTGTTGGGTCTTGGGGCGTTCTGACTTGGAATACCTCCCCATTTGAGTTCCGGACCATTTCTCCTTTTTCAAATTGCCAAGCTTGTGGGGAAAAACCTGATTGTCCCGCTTGGATTTGTGTGGTCGGTGATGATTGGGGTGAGGACATAGGTGCTGCCGGACGGCTGGGATCTGAGGCTGTCAGCTCCATTGGCTCCATATCAAGGTTTTCTACTGCATGTTGTTTAGGTTGAGAATGCGGGTTTAATTGCACATCCAGTTTGACCGGTTGATTAGAACCATCCAGCTTGACCGTCATCTGACCACTGTGGGGATCCAAATCTAATACTTTACCGTGGAGTGTTTTTCCATCGGAAGTGGTAATGCTCATATCACGATTTTTGTTGATGCGCAGATCCAATGCTTTTTGAACCCCTTTACCCCCCAATTCAAAGACTTTGCCCACCACCATGCCTGCACCCAAGTTTGCAAAGAAATTACTGTCGTTCATGAGCGAGTCGGCCCCGGCGCTGACGGTATTTTCCACCACCGAGGCGACGACTCCTTTGAGGCGCAGGGCGCGGGTGGCTCCGGCGGTCATAATGTCGAGCCCGGTGGTGCCAATCGTTTCCACAATGCCAACCACAACAGCCCGCTTTGCTTTGGCCGCTTCATCAATGCTGTTGATATGGGCCGATGCCCCCACTTCTTTGTCGTAGGCTTCCATGGCTTGCACCACAGTTTTGATGCCGGGCAAATCCTTCACCACGCCCTCTAAAAAGTCACCCACGCTCGGTTCGCCTTCATGGGCTGCCTGGTATATGAACAGAACTTCTTTCCGGCCGGAAAAGTTTTCAATGGTGGGCTTTTGGGGCAGGTTTTCAGCGGTGGGAAATTGATCTGCGCTGTGCTTAAACTGCATTCTGTCAAAGACCTGTTGGCGGATCGCCGGATTTTTCTGTAAGGTGCTCAACACTAGGTCATCTACCCGTTTGCGATTGAGTAACTGTCTATTTTCCGGTGACAGGTTCATTGCCGCAGCGACTGTCTGGTCAAATTCATTCAACCCACCCGCTTTCATGGCTTTAAGGACGGTCGCCCGTTCTTGCAGGGTTTCCAGACGTTTGGCAACGCCCTCGCGAAGATAGGGCAGGACGGTGTTTTGGATATAGGGGTTCTTGCGGTCTCCCCCATGGGTCAGTTTGAATATGGCATCAGCCATGTGTGCATATTTTGAATTCCCTTCATGATCACCCCCTCCAAAATAAATGTTCATCATCCGGATGATGCCTTCGCGGTTATTTTTGCCGGGATTTGCTTCTTTCAGACGCTTAGCTTCTGCAACCAGCACATCCAGCATCAGATCGTCAGACTTTGCAAATTCTTCAAAACGTTGACCGGCCTTATCATAATGCTCAATCAGGATATCCAAGGTGGCATTGTTGACCTCGGTTTGCACGGCATCCACTTCTGCGGCTTGGAGGGGGTTATCCTTTAAGTCAGGGGCGTTCAGGCTGGTGGTAGTGGTTTCGCTTTCATAACGCGGATGGACACGGGTATGCCGTTTCACCTCAATCTCAGGTAAATTCTGGCTTTCAGTCTGTTTGAGCTTGTCATGGCCACTGCAGCGTTCAAAAGCGATATCGGCCATCAAGGCAATCGATTTGCGCACGTCCGGTTCACTGATCATGTCTAAAGTGTGTTGAATGTCGGCTTTGAGTTTGGCTTTGGCTTCAGGGGTATTGTGAGTGGAAGGGGGTTGTTGCTGCTGTTGCAATAAATCCTTGACCAGTTCCAGGCTTTGCCACTCGGGAGATGTTTTGACGCCATCCAGATGTTGCTCCAATACGTCTTGCATATCCGTAGCATATGTTGAAAGGGTCTGAAGCTGTTGGGTGGCTTCGGAATAGTTGCCGGGGGGCTTGAGATGAAAGGCTTCGGTTGCCACTGATTCCAATTCCCGCGCCAGTTTTTGGACTTTGACTTGCCCTTGTACCTCGGTCTGCTTGACCTGGTTTTGGGCACGGGCTTCAAGATAACCGTTGGTTTGATCGACGACTTGACCCACCTGGGTGACTTCACCCGGTGTAATGCCGTCAAAGCTGTGACCCGCTTGGGTCAACTCTTTTAACCAGGCTCCTTCTTTCCATTGGGGCAAAGCCTCTTCTAGGGCTTTTAACATTGTGTGGGGTGGGGCATCGGCTACAGCCCGCAGTTTTAGGATTTGTCCTTCTAATAGAGCAATGGCGGCTTTTCCCCCGGCTTTGTTTTCAGAGACATGGTCACGAAAAATTCCCAGCTCAGTTTCCATTTCGTTGAGCAGGCGGCCATGCACCTGGTTCAGATGCTCGCCAATTTCGTTGACCCGTGTTTCTATGGCACTCAGGTCTGGTGCTCCATGTTGTAGGGCTGTATCAAGGGCCTGTAATTCTTGTTTGTAACCTGTCAATTGCTGCTGAGCGTCATGCAAGGCATCAGAGATGGCTCCCAAAGCTTTTTTTCGCTCATCTGTACGATCTTTTGCCTGTTGAGCTTGGGCGCTCAAATCGCCAAAGACTTCTTGGGTTGCTTGGTACACCCGCAAGGCTCGCTGCCCGTGGGGCGTTTCGGCTTCCGGGCTACCCTTTATCGCTTTTATATAACCCTCTATCTGTGTTTGAACCTTGTCCGACTGACTGCGCAAACAACCCACAATATTGTCTGAGGGTTGTGTATCCAGGGCTTTGCCCCAATCGGACATGGTGGGCATGGCTGGGATGGGTACACCCGTTCCCTTAATTACCAATCCGGTTTGGGGGTTACGCTGCCGGGTATCCGGCAAGATCTGCATGCGCGTTTTTAAGGCCAAATACATCAGTTCAGCTTCCTGCATTTGGTTTTTAAGGATGGCTGCCCGAGGTGAATCAGGTGGCTGCGCTGTCATTTCGCGGTGTAAGACCGCATGCTGATCGACCAACCCCTGCATCAATTCGCCGAGATTTTTCTGAAGTTGCCCGTGTTTTAAACCCTCACGGCTGTTTAATGCTGTATGTTCATTGAGGGCAGCTCCTTCGGCCAATTCGAGCAGTTCTGCCATGCGTATTTCCGGGGGAGCGGAGGCTTCTTCCCCTGTATCCAAAATATCCAGGCCACGATTCTGATCGAGCACCATGGCCAAGCCCGCTTCTTCGGACATTAACTCTTCAGCCTTTTGACGGGTGTCGAGATCCTGCACGGTGTAGACGGTTTGGCCCTCAATTTCAAAGCTTTGGATCAGTTCGCTGCCTTTGTCTTTGGCAGCAAAGTCCATGGCGGCATCGAGGGTGGTAAAAGTACCTCGCAAATTCTCCAATTGGCGTGGATCGATGGGGCCTGCGATCGCTTCACGGGTAGCGTCTGTGG
>DLGM01000262.1:0-3223 GCA_002482705.1 Cyanobacteria bacterium UBA7694 | reverse complement strand
GTAGCGTGTCTTGGGATTCTGTTTTGGGTGCTTCTTTTGGGGGTTCTGGGGCCTTAGGAGGCTCTATTTTGGGTGCTGGTTTGGGGGTTGAAATCGGGGTAATCAGTGGGCCGGTTTGACGGCGAATGCTTCCATCACTCATGATACAATCTCCTTATGCTTTTCTGCTGAAAGCGGCCAGCAGTTCGGCTGGGGCTCCCAGTTCACGGGCCATTTGTAAATATTGTGAAAACAATGGCAAGGCCTTTGCCACTGCCATGGCGTAAGCCAACCAGACATAGGGCTCATAACGGCTGCGTTGCAGGCTGGCGGCGGTAAGCAAATGCTCAACGGCAGTTTGCAGCGTCGTACTTTCGGTGCTGCCGCTATTCAAGCGACGCAAGCAACTGCGTGCTGCTTGCATCTGGGTTTCAAACTGATCGTGATATTGCGATTGGCGCGCTTGGACAATCTCTTCTGCCGCTTGTAGGGTTTGTAGGGCTTGAAACTGGGGCAATAGCTGATTAAACTTCCACATGACGGGCTCCTTGTCTGAGTTCTGTTACTCATACGCAGGAGGGTTGATTTTTTTCATATCTTTTTTACAATTTGTCCGGTTGTGCCGATCAACGCTGTCGCATTTTGGACGCGATGATGCATAAGCCGGATGTTTTGTGGAAATAGATCAGTCAGCTTTTATCCGCTTTGGGGATTTTCCTTATTCTTCTTCGGCAAAACGCTGCTCAATTTGTTTCCAGCGTTGGGCCTCTGTGACCGGGTCAAACTGCTGGAACAGGGTTTGTACAAAACGATCAGCGTCACGGTCTGCTTGCTGTTTGAGCAATTCGCTCACTTGGATGTAGAGCGGATTTTTGTAAATGAAAAAGACATTCTCGCGAACTGTCAGGTCGCGGTTGAAATATTCTGCTTGGGCAAAGGCGCTGGTCAGCAGGGACCAGGGGTCTTTGCGGTCGAGGGTGGCCCCGGTGTGTTGTACAAATGCCGCAAGTTTAGGGGTCAGCAGGGCTTGATGCCGGGTCACCGCTGCTTGCAGGGCCTGAGCGTCAAACCCCTGTTGCTGGATCTGTTGGTTTGCATTGGGCTGGCGGGCCTGTTTGTGCTCAGCCACCCGCTGTGCGGCAGCCTGCCACATTTTGGCGGCGGTGGCGGGATCATAGTTCTTTAAAAATTCGGGCAGGTAGTCCTTAAAAGATAAACCCGATGCCTGATAAGCCGATTCTTGCTGGACCAGATATTGGTACAGGGGATTGGTGCTTGAAACCACCATGGGGTCCACATAATCTGGGTATAACTTGCTCCAGTGCAGATATCCTACGGAACGGGCAAACACCTCCTGAATGGGAAGCTGTTCGAGGCCAGGCTCTTGGCTCAAAGTGGCCACTTGCTTAAACTTGGCCTGAAAGGCTTGGGCATAAGGGGCCAGGGCATTGTTCATGAGCACGTGGGTGTATTCATGGGTCGATACATCTTCGACGACCTTGGGTTTGCTGTAACGCTTGTCGATGTGGAGTTTGATCAGGTAACGGCCTGTGCGCGGGTTGTAACTGGCCTGGCCGGAGGTTCCAAAGGCATCGAGGGGATTCATGCTGATATCCACCGGCCCTGTCGGCTGCATGTTCAGAAAGCACTGGGCTCTTTGCACCCCTTTGATGGCTGAGTCTTTAAACTGTTCAAGATAGGCATCATGTTTGGCTTTGTAGGTGTTTTGCCACAGGCTCTGCAAGTTCAGGGCCGTATAAAACTCGTGGAGCAGGCTACTGTCCGGTAAACCTTTGATGCGTGTTTTTTCAATGGGGCTGAGGTCACTGCGTTGTGAGACATCTTCCTGCTCGAACCGGGGCGCGGGCCCATAATAAATCGAGTCGAGCAGCAACAGACCATTGCGCACATAGGGGGATGAACCCTTGAGGTATTGGTCGTAAACGGCTTTGTGTTTGGCATATAGCGGTTTCAAGGCGGCGGAATTCTGAATGCGCTTTAAGACATCGGCTTGCATATCGTCATAGTCGCTCAGCACAAGCGGTTCTTCACGCTCGCCGACCCAGTTGAGCCATGCCAACACAACAAACAGGGTCTCATTGCTTTCAAAGTGAATCGATGCAAGGGCTTGTTGTTCACAACGGGAAGGGGACTCGGCCCAGGTGGGGAGGCTAAAACAGGCACTTAATCCTAAGGCGGTGGTGATCGACATAGCTAGTTTCATCGCTTGTCTCCTCGTTTTATTCTCGGTAACGTCTACATGCGACGGCAAATTCTTCCTGGGTATATTTGTACGCTGGCAGCGACAACACAAGCCCGTGCTTGGATAAAATCTGCGTGACTGTGCATCAGATAGCGATCTGTGTTCAGGTTGACACAAGCTAGGCCCAACGGCAATGTACCCATAACCGATGAGTTCCCCCTTGGGCGCTTGATATCAATATTGCGCTGATTCTGGAAAATGAGGGCCGCTTAGGCTGTCATTCCGAACGGGTAATGCTGGTAACGGACACCCCCTGAAAAACCATCGGCTTTTCGAGAACCCAAAATCTGGGTTAAAATTGAGTTTGTCTCAGAATAAAGGAACATTGTTATTGTGAAGTTTACACAGCGATTTTGGCCCCTGTTGGCCTGTAGTTTGGTATTTTGGGGTTCAGGTTGGGAAGTTCTCGCCAAAATGCCAGCGATTCCCACCTTCAAGGTCGAAAATGTCGAACAGCTCTTGCAGACCTTGGGCCCCAATCGCATCATTCAGCTCTTACCTGGGGTTTACCATCTGGAGCCCGGCCTCGCATCGACGCCGTATGTCAAATGGAAATCGCCAGAACAGCCGACGCTGGTCATTCACAATGTCAAAAATCTGAACATTATGGGCAACGGCCTGGAGAGCACCAAATTGGTCAGTACCCGCTGCAAGGGCGAACTGCTCGATTTTGAAGCGACCAGTGCCGTGCGTTTACAGGGCATCGGCTTTGGCCGAATGGCTCCCGGCAAGCATCAGGACTTAGATTGCAGCATGGGGCCGCGGGCGCTTGAGCAGGATAAGGCACCTGAGCTTAAGCCGGATGTGCCCAAAATCAGAAATTGGCAGCGGGTGGCTCAAGATATTAACCGTCACCGGGCGCGGGGCATTGAATTGCCCGAGTACACAGACCCTCTGTATCCGCAACTGCTGGAACAGGTGCGTGCCCAGACCCAGCCCCTTACCGCTGCTCAAGATGTGATTGCAGAACGTACCCACTCC
>DLGM01000253.1:247-9160 GCA_002482705.1 Cyanobacteria bacterium UBA7694 | reverse complement strand
TGTGCCCGCAGCCGAAATGGTGCGCCCGGAAAGGGTGGCTTCCTGGGAGTTGCCGACAAAGATGGTCAGGACGTGGGGGGTGTCGGGGATACGCTTCTTGATCCCGGTGCTCCAGATCAGGCTGCGCTGGCTGCTGATTTCGGGGTTAAACGGTACCACGACTTCGCCAAACAGGTGCCAGCTTTTCCAGGCTCGGATCATGGTGCTCAGGCCCATGCCCAAAACGGGCTGGTCAAAACCATCTGGTTGCCCGGTGGATAAAAAGCGCAGATCCATGCCCACTTGCCAAATGTCGGCAATCAAGAATTTGCTGGCGGTGACTTCACCGCCAAAGAGGTTGCCGCGCGTGTTATAGGCCAAGCGCGGGGCCAAAGATAACCAATGGCCCTCATATTCGTCTAAAAACTGGTACTTGGCCCCCAGTTCAAATTCGACCGGGCTATTGCGCAAGCTCAAAATGGCATCCAGTTGCAAACGCCCCAACGGGGGACTGTAGCTGAAGAAAAAGGTCGGGCTGCTGCCCCGTGGCAAGGTACTGAGCAAATAGTTATGGGAGAAATTGAGATAGAGCATATCCCCCGGCCAAGCGTAGGGGCTGATGCGGTTGGGAGTGCCCTCTTGAAACGCACGGGCATAACCATAATCACTCATATGAGGGGTAGAAAAACTGCAATCGGGGCCAGGGGGTCATTCGGCCACATCTTGGGCGGCAACGGGAAGATGGACGGCCAATAACAGCAAAGACGCCCAAAGGAGGGTACGCATAAGGAGTGCTTCTTTCTCAATTAAGTTCTCTTAACAACTAATCAGGGAAACCCAGCCCTGTCAAGGGCTGGAGAAAAGTCCAATCTATGCTTCGAAAAAGGGCAGAACCTCGGCTATAATCAGAAAGATGTTATTCAACCACGAGGAGCCTATCCCATGCCAAGAGTCCTGCCCTTGATTCTGTTTTTGGCCCTGACAGCCTGTACCTCGACAACGCCTTCCGGTACCAACAACGGTCAGGCGACTCCTGCTCCGTCCAACAGTGGCGAAACCGTGAGTTTTGCGGTTGCCAATACGATTGTGCAACAACGCTGCGCACGTTGCCATGGTAACGGTAACGTGATGGGTGGGCTGAGTTTGGCAACCCCCCAAGATATTCAGCGCCATGCTGCCAACATTAAAGCCCGCGCTGTCTTGAGCCAAAGTATGCCCCAAGGCAATATCACCCAAATGACCAACGATGAGCGGGCTACATTGGGGCGCTGGATTGATCAAGGGGCCAAAATCGAGTAGTCAGTCATGGTACACCGGGTAGAACTGCTAGACGTCAGGCCTGTGACGGAAGGGAGTGGGTGGCGTTCTGAGCATTGGCTGCCTACCGCCCAGACTTGGTCCGTGCGGCCGGAAGGCCCGATCTGGATTGGATCGTGGCGGCATCAACGTTGGCAACAGGTGCAAGAGCCCGTGACTATTCAGGCTCCGTTGCAGCAAATGTACACGGTACTTTTGCCCCCGTCTAGCTCGTATACCCGCAAGGTGGCCCCCCTCTCTTCTGTCTCGGGGAGAGAGGGGACGCTGGACGCGGCGGAAGAGCCGTCATCCCCTCTGGTTGCCCAAGCCCTGGGGCATTACCAGCAACAGCCGATGCCCATTGCCGCTTTGGCTGCAAAGTGTCATGTCAGTGAGCGAACGCTGCACCGGGCCTTTCATTCGGCCTATGGAGCTGGCCCGCGTCAGGTCTTGCGTGCCGTGCGCTTGCGCGGTGTATTGGCCCGCACCGGGATTCCCCGTGCTGTGGGCGAGGATCTTTTCCCCTATGTCGATTATTCCCACTTTTTTCGTGAATTTGTGGCTTTGACAGGGCTGCGCCCTTCTCAGCTCCAAAGTCTTCGCCACCATGGCTCTCCTGATCCAGATTGTCTGAACGGTACATAGGCATAAAGGGTTTACCAGGCTTACACTCAGCCTGGAGGTAATCCTTATGACACTCAACCATGAACAAGATTTACAGATGCTCCAGATCGTGGGGCAAATCGTGGCGGAAACGCTCGCATGTATGCGGAAAGCAGCCCAGCCGGGCATGAGCACCGGGGAACTGGATGCCATCGGGGCGGCCTATCTGCGTGAGCGGGGCGCACGCTCAGCGCCTCAATTGACCTATGGCTTTCCGGGGGCCACCTGTATTAGTGTGAGCCCGGAAGTGGCCCATGGGATCCCTGGCACTCGGATCCTCAAAGCTGGGGATTTAATTAATATCGATGTTTCGGCGGAATGGCAAGGCTATTTTGCTGACACCGGAGCCTCTTTTTGTTTACCGGGTGCTTCGCCGCAGCGGCAAGAACTCTGTCAACGGGGGGAAGCCATTTTGGCTGCGGTGATTCCGACCCTGCGACCGGGCATGGAGCTGCGCGCTATTGGCCGTAAGTTTGAGGCCTTGGCCAAACAGGCCGGACTGTTTATTCTGCGCGAACTGGGCGGTCATGGGGTGGGGCGTGCCCTGCATGAGGAGCCCGGTTTTATTGCGGCCCATTACCAGCGCCATGATCGGCGGCGGTTGCACAAAGATCAGGTGATTACCCTGGAGCCATTTTTGGCGTTGGGCCGGGATCGGGTCGTCGAGGAACGGGATGGTTGGACGCTGGCCACGGCTTTGCGCGATGATGCAGTGCAGTTTGAGCACAGTCTCGTGATTACTGAGCAAGAGCCGATCGTGCTGACTCGTTTGGTAGCGGCTTAATCAATAGGTGAAGCCGTCACCGTCACAGATGAAAATCCCCGATTTGGGGTACATTGAAGCCTATGCACAAGTATTGGGTGATTGGCTTGATCGGATGGGTCCTCGGCAGTTTGCCTGCCGAGGTTCTGGCGGCTGGGCGTGTCAGCCCGACACCGGCGGCTTCTTTTTCCCCCCAAGATTGGGCGATGCAGGGCAAACGGGCTTTAACCCTGCGTCAGTTTGCCGACACGGTTCGCCTCTATTCGCGTGCGCTGGAGCAATTTCCCGATCATGTGGAGTATCTGACCGACCGGGCGATTGCCTATACCTATTTAAATCAATACTCCGAGGCCTTGGCTGACCTCAACCGTGCAATTCGGATTGACCCGGCCTATGAGCGAGCCTATGGCAATCGGGGGCTGGTGTATAGCCGTCAAGGGCGCTTTGCTGAGGCCCGGAGTGATTATGACCGGGTATTGGCCCTCAACCCCAACCACTTTTTGGCCTATCTGCACCGGGGGCTGGCAGCTCACCAATTGGGTGAATACCCAGCCGCCTGTGACGACTTTACCGCAGCGATTCGCCTTCAGCCCCAGTATATCGAACCCTATTTGCACCGCGGCAACGCCCGTCAGGCCTTGGGGCAATATGCGGAAGCCTGGCAAGATTATCAAGAAGTGCTCAATCGCAATCCATTTTTGCCGGAAGTGTATGTACAGCGGGGCCTATTAGAGCAGCGGCGGCACAATTGGCTGGATGCGGTGCACGACTTGAGTCGGGGCATTGAATTGAACCCAGAAGATCCCCGCCCCTTGGCGGGGCGGGCGGCCGTGTATCTGCAATTGCGCCGGTATGGGGAGGCGGAAGCGGATCTGGCCAAAGCCATTGCCTTGGCCCCCACCCATGCAGATTTTTATTATCAGTTGTCACTGGTTTATGCACAACAACAGCGGGCTGAACAAACGCTGTTGCCCTTGCGGCGGGCTTTGGCCCTGAATCCGAGCCTGCGCGATCATTTGCGCCAAGAGCAGCGCTTTGCCTTTTTATATGCGCACAATGGTTTTCATGCGCTGTTAAAGCCGTAAATATTACGAGTAGGTAATATTTTGGTGCTCTTTTCCATTGCCCGAGCGGGCAGTTGTGATCGGGCTTACGGAAGCTTGGGAAGCCCACTTCAGGCCTGTAGACAGCCCGGAAACCCTGTTGAGAACTGGCCTGACAAAAACTGGGCCGGCCATAAAAAAGGCTCCTCAAACTCTTGACAAGGCCTAGCTCCCCTCATTAAACTACTTTTTTGCGCCCCAATTCTGCGCCATCGGTGCCCATCTCACGTTATACTGAATACCTATAACGCCTAGGTTGGAAGATAAGATTATAACTCAGTTATACATTATAAGGTCCCTCCCCCCAGCCATTACGCCTGGGAAGGGCCCTTTTTGTCTTTAAAGATTAAGCGCACCTTCAGAACTCCATAAAGGTAGGTTAAATATCGTAAATGGTATCCAAGATTGTCGAACGTAGACAGATCTACCAGCACGAACAGGTTACCGAGAGTTTCACCCAGCTGCCTGACCTGATCAAAATCCAGAAGGACTCCTTCAAGTGGTTCCTGGATGAAGGTCTCCCAGAAGCATTGGAATCCTTCTCGCCCATTCAAGATTACAGTGGCCGTCTCGAACTGCACCTGCTGCCCAACTACGAAGTTGAAGAAGCACAGTATTCCGTCCCCGAATGCCGGGCCCGGGATCTGACCTTTGCCGCCCATCTCAAAATCCCTGTCCAACTGGTCAATAAACAGACCGGCGAAATCAAAGAGCAACGCATCTTTATTGGCGAACTGCCTTTGATGACCGAGCGCGGCACCTTTGTGATCAACGGTGCTGAACGCGTTGTCGTCAGCCAAATCGTCCGTTCTCCTGGGGTTTATTTCAAGCGTGAAGACAGCGAAAGCGGCGGTAAAATCCTTTACTCCGCCACCGTTATTCCCAACCGCGGTGCCTGGCTCAAGTTTGAAACCGACACCCACAACCTGATCCACATCCGGGTTGACAAAACCCGTAAAATTCTGGCCACGACCTTCCTGCGCGCTCTGGGTTACCAAACNNAGGACATGCTCGAACTCTTCCGCCACCGCGACTTCCTGCAAAAGACCCTCGACAAGGAAAAATCTCAAGGCATTGAAACCACTGAGCAAGCCCTGATCGAAGTCTACAAAAAGCTGCGCCCAGGCGACCCCCCCTCGGCTGAGGGCGGCCTGAGCATGATCAAGAGCCGTTTCTTTGACCCCAAGCGTTATGACTTGGGCAAAGTGGGCCGTTACAAAGTCAACCAGAAGCTCAAGCTCGACGTACCCGATGATGTGCGCACCCTCGACAACCGCGATGTGGTGGCCATTATCGACTATCTGATCGGCTTCTCGTATGACATGGGCGAAGTGGACGATATCGACCACCTCGGCAACCGCCGCATTCGCTCCGTGGGCGAATTGCTGCAAAACCAGTTCCGCGTGGGTTTAACCCGGATTGAGCGCATTGTGCGTGAGCGCATGACCATTCAGGACATTGACAACCTGACCCCGCAGAACCTGATCAACGCCAAACCCCTGGTGGCTGCCATCAAGGAGTTTTTCGGCAGCAGCCAGTTGTCCCAGTTCATGGACCAGACCAACCCGCTCGCCGAGTTGACCCACAAGCGCCGCCTCAGCGCCCTTGGCCCTGGCGGCTTGAACCGCGAGCGCGCCGGTTTTGCCGTTCGCGACATCCACACCTCCCACTATGGTCGTATCTGCCCGATCGAGACACCAGAAGGCCCGAACGCCGGTCTGATTAACTCGATGGCCACCTTTGCCCGCGTCAATGAGTATGGTTTCCTGGAAACCCCCTACTGGCGTGTGAAAAGCGGCGTGCGCACCAATGAAATCAAGCACATGACCGCCGATGAAGAGGACAATCACCGTATTGCCCCCGGCGACTTGGGCTTTGGCGAAGATGGCAAGTTCCTGCTGCCCAAAATCCCCGTTCGTTTTAAGGGTGACTTCTTTGAGGTCGATCCCCACGAAGTTGAGTATGTACAGGTTTCTCCTGTGCAAATCGTCTCAGTGGCTACCTCGCTGATTCCCTTCCTGGAGCACGATGACGCGAACCGCGCTCTGATGGGTTCCAACATGCAGCGTCAGTCTGTACCCCTGGTCAAGCCTGAGCGCCCCTTGGTCGGTACCGGCCTTGAAAAGCGTGTGGCTTACGACTCCGGTTGTATGGTCACCGCCAGCGAAGACGGTGAAGTGGTGTATGTGTCGGCTGATAAAGTGCGTATTAAAAACGCCAAAGGCGACGTCAAAACCTATAACCTGCTCAAGTACTACCGCTCCAACCAAGACACCAGCATCAACCAAAAGCCGTTTGTCAGTGTCGGGCAGCAAATCAAGGCCGGTGACGTGATTGCCGACGGTGCCTCCACCTATCAGGGTGAACTGGCATTGGGCCGTAACGTACTGGTTGCCTTTATGCCCTGGGAAGGTTACAACTTTGAGGACGCTATCCTGATTTCTCAGCGTCTGGTCAAAGATGACGTGTTCACCTCGATTCACATCGAGAAATACGAAACCGAAGCCCGCACCACCAAACTGGGTGCCGAAGAAATCACCCGCGATATTCCCAACGTCGGCGAAGAGAGCCTGCGCGATCTCGACGAAGATGGCATTATCCGCGTTGGTGCTGAAATCGAACCGGGTGACATCCTGGTCGGTAAAGTCACTCCCAAAGGCGAATCTGAGCATCCGCCGGAAGAGAAACTGCTGCGCGCGATCTTTGGTGAAAAAGCCCGCGACGTGCGTGATACCTCGCTGCGCGTTCCCCACGGGGAAAAAGGCCGCATCGTGGATGTGAAGATCTTCAGCCGCGAAAACAACGATGAGCTGCCCCCCGGCGTCAACAAAGTCGTGCGTGTCTACATTGCCCAAAAACGGAAAATCTCCGTTGGGGACAAGATGGCTGGCCGTCACGGGAACAAAGGGATTATCTCCCGCGTGTTGCCGCTCGAAGACATGCCCTTTATGCCCGATGGTACTCCCGTTGATATCGTCCTGAACCCCCTGGGTGTTCCGGGTCGTATGAACGTGGGTCAGATCTACGAGTATCTGATGGGTCTGTCTGCCTACTTCAAAGGCCAACCGGTTGAAGTGACGCCCTTTGACGAAATGTTCGCCAAAGAAGCTTCCCAAGAGCTGGTCAAAAACGAACTGCGTGAAGCCCGTGAGCAAAAAATTCAGCAGATGGTGGATGATATCCGCAGCCGCCATGGCGAAGATTTTGATGCCGAAGAAGCTCAGCAAGAAGCTGAAACCAAATGGAACTGGATCAGCGAGACGGGTAAAATCACCCTGTATGATGGCCGCACAGGCGAACCCTTCCTGCAAGAAGTGGGCGTTGGCAACATCTACATGATGAAACTCGTTCACTTGGTTGACGACAAGATTCACGCCCGCTCTACGGGTCCGTACTCGCTCGTTACCCAACAGCCTCTGGGGGGTAAAGCCCAATTCGGCGGTCAGCGTTTCGGGGAAATGGAAGTCTGGGGCTTGGAAGCCTACGGGGCTGCTTACACCCTGCAAGAAATGCTCACGATTAAATCCGATGACGTCATGGGTCGCGCTGCGGCCTACGAAGCGATTGTCAAAGGCAAAAACATCCAGAAGCCCGGTATCCCAGAATCGTTCAAAGTCTTGATCCGCGAGCTCCAGAGCTTAGGCCTCGACTTCCAGATTCTCAATGTGCGTGAAGATGGTTCAGAAGAAGAAGTTGAACTCTTCGAAGAAAACCTGACCGCTTACAAAGAGAAGCTGATCAAAGATCAGTTGGCCAAAGGCCCGCTGATGGAAACTACAGATATTACTGGTTAGGCCGATTATGCCTACAACAATACTTTTGGGATTGAAGGTAGACTGACGTGATTACAAGAACACAACCCCTCATGTATCCCCAGGGACAGAACGCTGTCGATGGGGACCACGATGCCTTTGACTGCATCAAGATTGGCATTGCCTCTCCCCAGCGCATTTTGAGCTGGTCCCGAGGTGAAGTGACCAAACCCGAAACCATTAACTACCGTACCCTCAAACCAGAAATGGGTGGTCTTTTCTGCGAACGGATCTTTGGGCCTTCAAAAGATTGGGAATGCTATTGCGGTAAATACAAGCGCGTCCGCCATCGCGGCATTATCTGCGAGCGCTGCGGCGTCGAAGTGACGGAGTCTAAAGTACGCCGTCACCGCATGGGCCATATCAAATTGGCGGCCCCGGTCATTCACATTTGGTATCTCAAGGGCATTCCCAGCTATCTGAGTTTGCTCCTTGATATTCCTTTGCGTCACCTCGAAGATGTGACCTATTACAACGCCTATATTGTGCTGCAAGACAAAACCTTGACCCGCAGCGATCAGGCGGAAGAAACCTACGCGGCTTTGGCCAGCGCAGCCCTTGATACGGTTGACGAAGATTTGGGTGATGATTTGCCCTTTGATTTGGCTGAAGAAGAGGACGTGGTGGTTGAGCCCGTCGCCCCCGTGCGCAAGCTCACCAAAAAAGCGGCTGCTGCCGCTGCCGCCGCGGCTGCTCCCCAACCAGAAAGTGGTGCCGTCCATCTGCGTCGCGGTCAGATTCTGTCAGAAGATCAGTATGATCGTCTCTGCATGGTCTATGGTGAAGAGTCCTTTGAAGCTGAAATGGGTGCCCCGGCCCTGAAGCGTCTGCTCGGCGACATCGACCTGCGCGCCGAACGCGATCGCATCTGGGAAGAGCTGAAACAAAAGCCCACCGGCCAAAAGAAAGTGAAACTGGTCAAGCGCCTGCGCGTGATCGAAAACTTTGTCAACTCCGGTGCCCTGCCCACCTGGATGGTGCTCGATGCCATTCCGGTCATTCCGCCGGATCTGCGTCCGATGGTTCAGCTCGATGGTGGCCGTTTTGCCACATCGGATCTTAACGATCTCTATCGCCGCGTGATCAACCGCAACAACCGCCTTAACCGCCTGCTTGAAATGGAAGCCCCGGACATTATCATCCGCAACGAAAAACGGATGTTACAAGAAGCCGTCGATGCTCTGTTCGACAATGGCCGTCGTGGTCGTGTTGTGGTCGGCCCCAACAACCGCCCCCTCAAATCTCTCAGCGATATCGTTGAAGGCAAACAGGGCCGTTTCCGTCAGAACCTGCTCGG
>DLGM01000253.1:0-181 GCA_002482705.1 Cyanobacteria bacterium UBA7694 | reverse complement strand
GTTCGGTCATCGTGGTCGGCCCGTCGTTGCGTCTCAATCAGTGTGGTCTGCCCAAGGAAATGGCCTTAGAGCTGTTTAAACCCTTTGTCATGAACAAATTGGTGGAACATGGCGTGGTGCAAAACATCAAGTCGGCCAAAAAGCTGATTGAACGCCAAGAGACCGTGGTCTGGGACATCCT
>DLGM01000402.1:10057-11226 GCA_002482705.1 Cyanobacteria bacterium UBA7694 | reverse complement strand
ACGGGTCAATATGTGTCCCTTTGTCATCTTTGGCCACACACCAGATTTCTTCAGGGCGCAGCATATCAATCAAGGTTGGCGAGTGGGTGGTGAGGATGATTTGTTTGTCTTGGGAGAATTTACGGAATTGGCGGATTAGGGTGCGTAATGCCCAAGGGTGAAGGGAGTTTTCGGGTTCTTCAATCACGACAATGGATTGGCGCGGATCGGCGGCTGCGCACAGGGTTGCTAGCGATAAAAGAGTTCCATCTGAGATGAATTCAGCACTCCAAGGAGAGTGAGAGTCCTCTATAAAAAAGAGGCCCACTTTTTTTGTGTAAAGCACTTCTATCCTAATATCATTCAGACTTGGTAATACAGCTTGCATAGCGTTAAGTACTTGTTCCCATTCAACGGGAGCTTTGTTCTGTAACCAATCGACAAGGGCCGGGAGATTATCACCATATTGGGTAATTTCAACGTTCGGTGTTGGGATCCCTTGCTGCTTTGCAAACAAGGGATTTAGATTGAAAATACGAATTTTAGATAGGTGTGAGTTAAGTGAATAGGTGATATCTTGTAGAATCATGCTATTAGCAAGCAATATAGTTTCGCTATGCCACATTATTAAGTTTAATACTGACTCAATATCATGGCCATTATAGAGAAATTTTACTAATGGATTTTCTTTTTCGTTTTTTTCAACAGATATTTTGTCCTTTTTTCTTGTGATATGCAACTCTCTTGTTTTAGTATTGGCTTGTTTGAGAGTGAACTCTTCTTGGACAACCCTAAACTGATGATTAATGTTATTTTCAGTATTCACTGCAAATCGATGGACTAATTGGTAACAGTCAGCGTTAGGAAATGATTCTGGTAGTGCTTGATACGATATTTCATGTATGAAGTCAATTGCAGCACCTTCTAAAATAATTTCAAACTCCAACGCTGCTTTGGTCCGCCGCTGTTTGCGGTAGAGGATGTTTTCGTGTCCCCCCTTACGCTGGATCGCCATTTCCAGGCCGTCACGGTAGACGTTGGCCAAAAAATCGAGGGCATCCGCCAAATTAGATTTACCAGCACCGTTAGGCCCCACCAATACACTGAAATTGCCGGGTTCAAAAGTAACATTCCGCAGCGATTTATAGTTCTTGATGGTAAGTGATTTGAGCCTGAGCATAAGTACCTCT
>DLGM01000402.1:0-10001 GCA_002482705.1 Cyanobacteria bacterium UBA7694 | reverse complement strand
TTTGTGCCTATGAAAAAGGGCAGCCGTATGAGCTGCCCTCTTTGGGTGGGTCTAGCGCTTAGGCCGTGACCAGTTGCTCTGCCGGTTCAGGGCGGACAAAGGGCTCCAGCGACAGGCGGGCATTGTTGTAGAAGAAATCGTCATGGCCGAACAGGGCCTTGAGGATGTCTGCCGGTTTGGCGCTGTCGGTGCCGCTGATTTGCAGGGCCATACGCAGGAAGACCTGATCTTCATCCCAATCGAGATCCGCCAGCAGGGGCTGCAGTTCGTCGGCAGGGACAATGGCCATTTCACCAATCATGGGGCGGATATCCACCTCACGGGTGCGGTCTTTGCGGGTGCGGTTGATGACCAGCGTTTCGGCGGCCAGCAGGGCTTCGAGGCGCTGGCTCAGGGTTTCGCCAATCATGCCCTCGCGTACCTGCATCAGGCTCGACAGGGTATCCGGGGCAATCCCAATCAGGTAGGTGCCACCGTCAATATTCTTGGCCAGGGCCTTGTCCCCGTTAGGTACACGCTCGGCATGCAAGAAACGGATGCCCTCGGAGCTGACGCTGTTCAAGCGTTGCAGCAACTCTTCCGGGGTGATGTCGTCCGTCAGTTGCATGTCCACGATCTCGCCAAAGCTGGGAACTCCCAAACTCAGGGCCGGGGCAAAGGTCATAATCGGAATGGGGTGATACCCTTGGGTATAATAGGCGGTTAAACCGGCCCGGCGCACCACGCGGGGCAACATGCGGATCACGTCTGAGTGGCCCATGAACTGGGCGCGTTGGAGTTTGGTCCAGGTGACCCGGTAGGTCAGTGGTTCGCCCTGCTCGAACTTTTCCAGTTTCGGGGCGCGCAGTTCGCCGGGTTCAGGATCAGGGGCCACTTCCGGGCGCTCGATGGCATTGAGCTGTAGCAGATAATCTTTGCGCTCTTCCCGCATCTGTTTCATATCGCAGGCGACCCCGCAGGAATAACAGATCAGCTTGCGCTCGTCGGCTTCATGGTCGGCGAGGTTGGTGTGGTGTACCTTGGCGCGGAAAGGCTTGCCGCAGGGGGGCGACAGACGATCTTTGAGCGCCCGCTTGTATTCCTGCTTCAGGAAATCGGGCTCTACGCCCACGTGGATATGGCCCCAGGGCAGTTTCGAGTCAAGGGGAATGGTGCGGTAATACACTTCCTTGTCGAGGCCCAGTTCATCCATGGCTTCGAGCCATTCGCGGTACTTGAGGTGGCTGCCCCAGCCGTCAAAGCGGGCGCCTTTGTGCCAAGCGCGCTCAATCACGTCGCAGACCTTGCGATCCCCGCGTGACATCACGCCTTCCAGGTGGCTGATGCGCGATTCGTGCCACTTGAGGCCAATGTGGTACTTGCGCGACAGTTCTAAGAGCATGGTTTGTTTGCGCTGGATTTCGTCGAGGGTGGTCATTTGGCACCACTGGAAAGGGGTGTGGGGCTTGGGCACATAAGAGGATACGGAAGCGGTGACGTTAACCATTTTCCAGCGCTTGTAATACTGCTTGGCAATGTTCAGCATGCGGTGGGCGGTTTCGGCAATGCCGCGCACATCTTCGTCATCTTCGGTGGGCAGGCCAATCATGAAGTAGAGCTTCATTTTACGCCAGCCGCGCGCGAAGATATTGTGGGCGCTTTGGGCGATGTCTTCTTCGGTGATGTTCTTGTTGATGACGTCGCGCATGCGCTGAGTCCCTGCTTCTGGGGCAAAAGTCAGGCTGGTGTTGCGCACATCGGAAATTTCGTCGAGCAAATCGCCCGACAGGCCATAAGCCCGCAGGGAAGAAACGGACAACGAGACCTTTTTTTCTTTGAGGCGCTTCATCAGTTCTTTGACCAGCGGGGATACACAGCTAAAGTCGGCGGTGGAGAGTGAGGTCAGGCCGCTTTCATCGTACCCGGCCTTATCAACGCTGTTGAGCACGGCTTCGATGATCTGCTCCGGGTCACGTTCGCGCACCGGGCGGTAGATCATGCCCGCCTGGCAAAAGCGGCAGCCTTCGGTACAGCCCCGGGCAATTTCCACCGAGGTGCGGTCAAAGACAATTTCGCTCATGGGCACCGGCGAGTCGGCCGGATAGGGGTAGTCGTTAATGTTTTCAACGGTGGTGCGGTAAACGGTTTCGGGGACACCCGCGTATTTGGGTTGACCAACAATGGTAAAACCGGTGAAATCTTCTTCATAGGTGTCATACAAGGCTGGGCAATAGACCCCACCCATTTTTGCCAGGGCGATCAGAATGTCGGTTTTGCTGGCTCCGCTGTCGCGCATGGCAACGTACAGGCGGCTCATTTTGGCAAAGATGTCTTCGCCGTCGCCCACGACAAAACAGTCGATAAAGGCTGACATGGGCTCGGGGTTAACGGCACAGGGGCCGCCCGCCACGATCAGGGGATGGCTCAGGTCGCGGTCAGCGGCCCGCAAAGGGATGCCGCTGAGGTTGAGCATGGTCAACACATTGGTGTAGGTCATTTCGTATTGCAGGGAAAAGCCGAGTACGTCGAAGTCTTGGATCGGTTTGATGTTTTCGAGGGAATAAATCGGCAGGCTGCGCGTACGCAGTTGTTCCTCCATGTCGAACCAAGGGGTATAGGCCCGTTCAGCCAGAATGTCTTCGTGTTTGTTGAGGACCGAATACAGGATTTTCATGCCCATGTGCGACATGCCTATTTCGTACAGGTCAGGGAAGGTCAGGCAAATCTTGACGGGGGTGCTGTCCCAGTCTTTGACCACAGACATATATTCGCCACCCACATAACGGGTCGGTTTTTCTACCTCGTGCACAAAGTGCTGGTAGGGATGCAACATAAAATCTCTCCTGGAACAATAACGGTTGGGGGCACTATTGGCCACAAGGATTCATTCTACCCTATCTGAAGGGATGGCGGTGGTGCGCAGCTTAAGTGGCAACCGAGTAACTGATTACACTTTATGTGATGTGGGGTGAAAGCATGCGAGGAAAATGCTGCTAGAGGTTGTCTGAGGTCAAATCCTGGTGGTATGGGCCTTATCCTGAAAGCTTATTCTCAGTGAAGTGATTCCCTGTATTTTTCATGCTTAGGGGTTTACCTGCCAGTACCCTGATTTGCGCGCACCGATGCGCTTTAGTTGGCCCGCCTCTTTTAATTTCCTCACCTGTTTGTCAATCGCACGTGAGCTAAGTTGTAACTTATCTGCCAGTTCAGGAAGCGTCATGTGTGGGTGTTCACGCAATAGGCTCAAAATTTGGTCTTCCGTTTTTCCCGAACTTTTTCCCGAACTTTTTCCCGAACTTTTTCCCGAACTTTTTCCCGAACTTTTTTGCTTTGTTTGTGAAAATTCAGATATGTGATCGACGTTGTCAGTAGCCCTTACAGGGCGCCAGAAGGTGACGGCAAAAAAATCTCCACTTTCCTTAAACAGCGGCTCTGGCAATCCTTGTTCTAAACAGGCTTGACGTATGCGCTGTAAGCCACTGCCCCACTGCTCAATTAAGCCTAGTTCCTTGAACACCCGCGCAAGGGTTCGGTTACGTAGCTCTGAGCGCCCGTCAAAGAGCTGCTCCGTCGTCAAGCCATGGGGCAGCCCACCAGGGGAAATGATTTCGACCCGGCAAACACCGCCACTTTGATATTGCGGCCGCGATTGAGATAATCCCGGTGCACCAAGGCATTGATCAGGGCTTCACGCAGAGCCACTGGTGGCAACTCCAGTGTATCGGTACGTTGTAAGCCCTTAATTTCCCCACGTAAATGCAGGTGGTTAAATAAGAAGGCTTCACCGGCTTCGAGTTGTGTGAACAGGTCGCCCCGATATTCCTTGCGATCGATAAACAGGGACATGTCTTGGCCCTTAAAGCGGGCACACTGCAAGGCCACGTGATCCGGCAACCCCAAAAGGTGTATCAACCCCTGGCTGGGTTGCAATTGGTCCTGTTCCCGGCACAGTAGCTTTAGGTTGAGTAATTGCGCCTGTTCTAGCGTTTTGGTCGTCTGGGAGAAGCGCTCCTGTAGAGGTTCTAAATTAAGGTCTATCAGGGCATATTCAAAGCTGGGTTCTTCATCAAAGCTACGGTTCATGCGCTGACGGCGCAAGTCTTGGATTTGCTCGGGGCTAGCTCGTCTGGTGCTGGCACCTAGCCGCACATAGACCCCCTGTTCATCCCCTTCGCTGCGCAGGTAATAAGGGGGAGTGGATCCACGAAAGACCTCGATGACCAACACCAGTTTATCTTGCAACCGGGCTGTATAAATGTCTGGCAGCAGAGCCGGAGCACAACTGTCGGCAATCATTGCGGCAATGCGATCTTGCAATTCAAAGATATCCACATCCCCAAGCCCTACTACTTGGCGTTGGTCGTTAACCCCGATCACAATTTTGCCGCCGCTGCCGTTGGCAAAAGCGATGGCTGTTTTGGCGATTTGTCCTTTACCGGGCAGGCGTGCTTTGAATTCCAGGGTTTTATTTTCCCCGGCTGCAATGGTTTGTAACAGTGGATTCATTCGGTGTAACCCATTGGTTTGAGTGGGTTCAGAAGACATTTCTCTTTAAGGTCTGGCATTCGTGTTCTCTTTGTAACAGTGTATCGGAGCAAGGGCTTAAAACAGCTTTTGTTGCACCTTATTGAGGAACCAGCCCTTTTTCTGGGTATTGCGGCAGGTTAACCCTTTGGTTTCGGAAATACAGGTGAAGCCTTGGTATTTCCAGGTTTTACCGTAGGCCAAAACAGGCTGTTGGGCAAAGACGGTGTCCCCAGCGCATAGGCGTTGAGCTGGGCCTTTCTGCCCCATGCCAAAAAAGTTGCCCCAGTCGAGGTCACAGTCTTTGGGTTGAGGGGGGATCTTGGCCTGATTGTTCTGTACATCGCAGCGCAAGAAGCCATCATAGACATCACAGGCAATATTGCCCGAAGGTGTGCGAAAGCCTGAGTTGTTCTGGCTCCATCCGGCAGAGGCTATTACTGTAATACTTGTTGTTGCAACCAGGAGCTGATTCCACAGGCGTTTATTTGACATGAGTACCCTCCATAAATATCCCCAGTATACCCTTAAGATGTGGGGGGCGCCCCTAGCGTGGCCAGCGCAGGCAGACCCAGGCGCCGCCCCCGTCCCGGTCGCCAATGCTCAGCTCTCCCCCCAGAGATTGGGCGACCAGCCCGGTGCTATAGAGCCCTAGCCCTGTTCCGTCGTCCTTGGTGGTGACAAAGGGCTCACCCCACTGACGGCGGACGACGTCAGGCCATCCGGGTCCCCGATCCATGACCTGAAGGCGTACTTCTTCAGTGGTGAGGGTGAGCGTTAAGCTCAAGGGTTTACCGGGAGCTGCTTCATGGCCATTGTCGAGCAAATTAAACAGGGCCTGGGTCAAGGCCAAACGCGGCAGCAGCAGGATTTCATCCCAGCCTGGGCCTGGGCTCCATTCCAAGGGGGTATCTGGATGCTCTTGCTGCCAAGCCGTCAGTATGGGGGGTAACAGGGTGGCAAAAGAAATCTGAACCTCGACCTCTTCTGCGCCTTCTGGGGTAACCCCGACCATTTGACGCAAAATCTGAGTGCAGCGTTCGAGTGCGTGGTGCATGGGGGGAATATCGGAAGCCTCTGGATACTGACGTTCCAAGCGGGCCAAACGGAGGTGGAGGGTGTTCAGGGGAGTGGCAAATTCGTGGGAAAACCCGGCTGCGAGTGCGCCTAAAACCCGTAGCCGTTCGCGTGACTGAGACTTTTCCCGCAAGGCTGTAAGCTGTTGGTGACTTTCGGCCATGAGTTGGGCCAGCCAGCGAGTAAGCCCCCAAAGCGCCAAGGCGACCAAGAGCTGAGAGGATAAGCCGACGCTGAGCCCAAAGCGATCGATCACCGGGGTCATTAAGGCAGTGGAGTGTAACCAGCCTATCCCCAATCCCAGGATCAGCAGATGCAGAATGCTCCAAAACTGAAGCAATAAAATCCCCCCGAGCGCGGCGTGAATAAACAGCAGGGCACTGAAGGGATTGAGATAACCGCCGGTAATCCACAATAACAACACCAGTTGTAGCGTATCGATACTCAATTGCCCCCATAACCAGCCGGGGTGTTGCCAGTCATCTTGCGCATGAGCCCAGCGCAACAGGAGATTAAACCCTGGTAAAAATAGGACCAGCGCCAGGTAGAGACCCCAGCGATCGCTGGGCATTAGGCGGGCTTGGAGCACCAGTGGCAGTGCCAGTAATTGCAGCCCTGCGACCAAGCTGCGCAGGCGCATAAGCCAGGTGATGCGGGCATTCAAACTACTTAGCATGGGGCGGGCTCCAAGGGCGACTGCGCTAAAACTCCATCAGTGTCAAATCGTCATTCAGAGGCTGGCCGCTGAGCAGAGCCTCTTCTTCAAAGGAGAGGTCTTTGAGGGTGAATCGGTAGGATGTTTCGGGGTCATAGGCCGGGTACTGGTCGACCAAATCGAGCACGTCAACAAATTCGCGTAGGAATTGGCGGGGAATAATGCCCACATCGCCTTTAAACCCTTGGGTGACCTCTTCAATCAGGCGCTGGATAAAGGCGTCTGAAACCTTGTGCTGGATGTGGTGGGGTTCACGGCCAGGATAAAGGCGACGCAAAGACAGGGCGACTTCGCGCAGGCGGGCGCGATCAAAAGGCTTGAGCTCAATTTGGGGTTGGCGTAAATTGATGAATTCCCCGGCACTGCGGAAATGAATGCGGTCATGCAGGGGGGGCAGTCCGGCAACGCCTCGGCGGCCATCAAAAAAGTCGGGGGTGCCGGTAAATAACCAAAATAGGCCGCGGTATTCGGGCACCGCATCGAGGATCTGGCGCAGGGCATTGAGGGATTTTTCACGCACATCGGCGCGCATCCGCATGACCGTTTCGAGTTCATCGACGACCACCAGCAGGCCGGGGTGCCCGGCGCGACGAATAATCAGTAAAATCCCCTTGAGCCAAGTGAGTGCCGTTTGACTGGAAATGTCGCCTTTGATGCCTGCAGTGCGCTTGACCCAGGCTGCCACATTGCGGCTACCAGACAACCAAGAAAGCAGTTGGCTGGCTTGGGCCAGCTCACCGGCTTGGCGGAGGCGGAAATAGGCGCGTACGACCGCAATGAAGTCGGACCCGGCTTCGAGTTTGGCAATTTCGTGCAGCTCTTGCTCAAAGCGTTGGGCAACATGGTCATCAAAATCCGGGCTGTCTTCGTCCCCCCCTTCAGCAATCAGGCGGTCTTCGACGGCGGTAATCCAGCGATCAATGCAGTCCCCCAACGCTCCCCCTCGGGCCAAACCTGTTTGCAGGTTGCCCACAATCCGGGCGTAAACTTCATCAAATTTGTAAAAGGGTGTGTCATTGGGCGAGACAACGACTTTGGACACGGCAAAATTCTTTTGGATCGCTGTGAGCAAGGTCAGTTGGGCCATAAAGGTTTTGCCACAGCCGTAGTCGCCGCGCAAAAACTTGGAGGCGCCTTCCCCGGCAGAGACCATGGCAAACTGACGTTCTAGCTCTCCACGCACAGCTTCAGTGCCTACGGCAAAGGCATCCAANNCCGTGCCTTCGCGCAGGCGCTCGAAGATGTGCTGTGTATCCTGGGCAGATAAGGCGGCAGCGGGCATTAAGAAACGGCTTCCGGGGTCGCAGCCTGCTCCTCGGGGGCTTCGGTGTACAGCTCTTGTAGGCTGCGGTTGACCCATTTGAGGTCAAAGGTATCCGGTTCAAGGTGGCCATAGGTTTCAAAGACCTCTTGATACTCGGGAGCAGCGGGGTCTTTGAGGGTGGCCAGTAGGTCATAATACCCAAAAATGCCGCCGCAGTCTTCGGGGGGGCAAGCCTGCTGCCCTTCGTGGCAGGTGGGAAATTGGTAGGTATTGGGCAGGGGGCCAATTTTTTCGACGTAGACTTCGTGCTCCCAGCCATCGCCAAAATCGTATTCGTACATAAACAAATTCTTGCTGCGCTTGATCACGTCATTGAGGCGCACCAGGCTTGAGTCCTGGCGATTGGCGCTGGTGACCAGATCCGTGTCTACGTAATACTGATCGTTAATAATGAACTGGTACTGGTGTTCATTGTCCCAGCCCATGACAACTTGGATAATGTCATGCAACTCGTCTAGGGTCACCTCTCCGGCGACCTGAAAACGTCTCCAAATCGGAGGTTCACTGTTGCTGAGGGTGATTTTTAACTGGTAAAGGGTTCCACTCATGCGGGCTTCGATACTCCTCATGTCGACTTCGACACTTTTCACTGTAGCAGATAGAATTGGGCCATTTCAATGACAAGCTCACATTTGGGGCGGATGAATGCCGTGTTTACGATGCTTCAAAGTCTGGGTCTTAGAGTTTGGGTTACGAGGGTGTGAAATCTCCCCAGCGAGCGCGATTGAGTGAGAGGCAGTCTGTTAGAATAAAATCATGCTGAAAGATAAATACATTAACCCCTTTACTGATTTTGGCTTTAAAAAGCTTTTTGGTGAGGAGCGCAGCAAAGAGCTGCTGATTGATTTCTTAAACCAGCTTTTGCCTCCCCAGCACCAAATCCAAGATTTACAATTTCGTCAAACGGAACAGTTGGGCAGTACGTTGGCCGATCGCAAGGCAATCTTTGATTTGTACTGCCAAAGCCCAACGGGAGAGCGTTTTATTGTTGAGTTACAAAAGGCCAAACAAAACTGGTTTAAAGATCGTTCGGTCTTTTACAGCACTTTTCCGATCCAAGAACAGGCGGAAAAGGGGGAATGGAATTTCCGGCTTGAACCCGTCTATTGTATTGGTATCCTTGACTTTGTCTTTGAAGAGGATCATCACAGTGAGCAGTTTCTCCACCGTGTGGCTTTTACTGAACAACAGACACACAAGGTGTTTTACGACAAACTCTGGCTGATTTGTCTGGAAATGCCGCGTTTTCAAAAAAATGAAGACCAACTGGAAACCCAGTTTGATAAGTGGCTCTACTTTCTTAAACATTTGCCCGATATTGAGGCCATCCCCACCAGCTTGCGAACACAAATATTTATGAAGGCCTTTCAAATTGCTGAAATTGCCCAATTTGATTCAGAGCAGCGCCAGAGTTATGAACGCAGCTTGAAATATTACCGAGACCTCAAAAATGTGGTAGATACCTCTTTTGAGGAAGGTAAAGCGGAAGGTCGGCAAGAGGGGCTTCAAGAAGGTCTTCAGGAAGGGCTGCAAAAAGGGCTTCAGGAGGGCCTGCAAAAAGGCCTTCAGGAAGGACGACACCAGGAAAAGTTAGACACAGCTCGCCAAATGAAAAGTGACGGTGTGGCGCTTGACCTGATCGGAAAATACACAGGACTTTCCATCGAATGCTTATCAGGTCTGTAGGTGCGGCTATGCTGTCCGCTGCGACGCTTTGGTATAATGCACCCTATGACACAATGGATATTAGATGTTCCGCCCCGGTGGCTGGTGCTGGGTGCAATGGGCACGGCTTTGGGCTTAGCTGTCCCCAGTTTTTTACGTGGCGACTTGACCGAGGCCCTGTTCAAGGCCTTTTTTGTCGGCGGCATTTTAATGCTGATGCTGCGCTGGCGAGCTGAAAAAGAAGAGCCCCGCAAACCGCGCGGGGCCAAGTCAGAGTCAGATACTTAAGCCCCAGCGTTACACTGGGGCTGAGCGTTTATTTGTTCGGGTCACCGGGCAATAGCCCCTGACTGCGGAGCAGCACTTCCTCTAGGCGGGTACCCCGTAAGAGGTTACCCAGCGCATCCACCACGCTGGTGCCGCCCAAAATCGCCAGCGGGGCCATGGTTTCCGCCATGCGTTCGGCCAAGGCTTTGTCGCCAAAGGCTTGCAGGGCTGCGATCAAATCGGGAGACACGGCTTCGGCTTTGGCGACGGTGGCCTGCACTTCGCTATTGAGCAGGGTCAGACGCTGATCAAGCTGCTGCCGCGCTACGCTCAGATCCAAGTCTAGGCTCTGGCGTTTGCGCTCCAGCTCTTGCAGATGAATTTGATTGCGCAGAGCCTGCTCTTGCTGCTGGTGCTCCAGGCGCAGTTGGGCGGCTTCCAGTTCGCTTT
>DLGM01000258.1:8337-8881 GCA_002482705.1 Cyanobacteria bacterium UBA7694 | reverse complement strand
GGACTGGGTGCATACTTTGACCTTGGCTCAAGTTGAAAAAGGCATGGGGTATCCGATTGCTTTGGCGGAAGCTCACCACCGAGCCGTTGTCAAAAGTGCCGATCGGGCCCAGTTTTATGCCATGTTGTCGCGCAAAATGGTTGACGCCCAAGTGCATGTGGCGCTGTCACCCAAAGAACTCAAAAAAAGAGGGGGCATTGCTTGATGCCTAACGAATATCTACACATGGGAGAGGTTATCGAGGCCAATACCCAACAATTTAAGGCGCAGGTTTTGCGCAATGAACGTGGGACTGAGTGGGCGCGGGTTCCGGCTTTAGGTGCTTTGGTGCGGGTTCATTGCCAAGAAACGAATACCCAGGTTCTTGGGGTAGTTTGCCAAGTAGAAACAACGGGGGTGGACAGTGTACATCGGCCGGTGGCACTCAATCTGACGCGAGAGCAATTGCGCCAGCAACAGCCGCAAATTTTTGATTTGCTGCGTACGGATTTTTTGGCAGTGACAGCGGGGTTTATTGATAAGGGGATTTATTTTCAGTATTTCC
>DLGM01000258.1:2447-8325 GCA_002482705.1 Cyanobacteria bacterium UBA7694 | reverse complement strand
GATTTCCCGCCTTATCCACCCCAGATTCATGATTTTGCTTTTAGCTGCTCTGATGAAGAGGTAAAACGCTTTACGGATAGGCTTTTTTGTTTACGGACGCTATTGGCCAATCCGGCTGTTAATGATGAGGTGGTGGCGGCCTTTGTGCGTCAGGCGCAACGTTGCCGAGTGGGGGATGCCGACTTCTTATTGCGTGCGGGTCGCGAACTCTCCGGATTGCTCAAAGACAATTATGAACGCTTATCTGGGATTTTATTGCGTATTCAGCACTAAAGGAATTTTTCTGAGTACGGTTTGGCAAACTTAAGTAGTTTGACCCGATTTTCCACTGTCAGGGGTACGTATTCTTCCCAGCCAATGTGGTTCATCAGGGCGGGTGCCCATGGGGGGGCCATGACCCCCTTTTCTAGCATGATATAAAACTCACCGGGTCCCTCATTGAGGAACCGCTTGATTTCGGATTCGCTCGTAAAGCTGAGGGCTTCTCCATCTTTCATACGCCCATAAAGCCCTTCTAACTCGCTCAAGAGGCGGACTCTCGTATCCCCATCAATATCGCTGAACGTGGCGGCCCGTGTGCGTTGGATGACTTCAGGTAGGGTTGCGCGGTTGTGGCAGGGACGGCAACTCTTACCAATGACGGCAAAAGCGGCTTGGAAGTCACTTTCCGATGTGGTGAGTGTGGGAGCACTATGGGTCTCTGTTTGTGGTGAGCTGGGTTCACATGCTGACAGCGTTAACCACCACAGAAACACACTTAAAAGAGAGGTACTGTAAAACCAAGCTGGAGCTTTCATGTTAAAACCGCATTAAGTATTTATTTTTGAATGATTTGTTCACACAAGCTACACACATACCTTTGTTTATAACAGTATACGAGGGAGCATATCAATCCATCTCACTGATCAGCTTTTAATTTGATCAAAGTCATTGTGCTCATGTGAGGTCACAACTTATGCTCAGGGGTAGAGCTAAAGCCTGCGAATTTGCTTGCAAGGAGAGAGTCTCAGATGGATAGAAGAAGGTTCTTAAAAAATAGTAGCCGGGTTGCTTCACTTTCGGTACTGCTCATTGCTGCAGGCTGTGCGACTGCACAAGTTACACCCCCTCCAAATACGGCAAATCAGCCGAGCCCAGCTCAATCTGTAAGTACCTCTGTCACTCCAAGTGGCGTTGTTACCAGTAACCCAGGATTATCACCTCTACCCCCCAGCCCCGTTGCTTCTGGGGAGGCTACGAGTGGGGGCAGTTGCTCTCCCTTGGCGAGCGTGACGGGCCCGGCTGCGAATACCGTTGTCAAAGGTTATCTGCCCCTGGCGACTACCTTGAGTTGCGCTGATAGCGTGGCGACATTGCAATATATGTATCGCTATCTGCCAACGGGTGAATTGACCCCCATTGGGGGCAATCAAACGGCTGCAAACTACCGTTTTGAGTTGAACACTTCGGTTTTAACAGACGGAAGTTATGAATTAGTCAGTAAAGTCACGCTGACCAATGGTCAGGTTCTCTTTAGTGCTCCGCTCAAGCTCCAAATTTCCAATAGCGCAGGCTCTTCACCGCTGGGTGGTGGCGGTGGCGGCGGTGGCGGCGGCGGTACTGGGGGCGGAGATAATGGTGGGGGTGGCACCACCGGGGGTACCGGAAATTTACAAATCCCGCTCAGCAGTATTGGCTCTTTGGTAACGCCTGGCAATCTTCGCTGGAACCTTGACCTAGGTTTAGAAATGTCTTCAACGCCAGTGGTTGCCTCCAATGGCAATATTTTGTTTGCGGCTGACAATGTTTTTTATACTTATTCCTCGAACGGGACACAACTCTCGAATCGTGCACTTACAAATAATCCCGATGGCTCTCCTGCCAAAGTAACGGCTCCTGTTGCTACTTTTGGAAATAGGACTTATTTATTTGATGATTATGGGCGCTTACATCGTTTTACGATTAACGAAGCAGGTGGGATTAGCCAGTATAGCGTTATTCCCATTACTGGGGCAGGAGTTGGTTTTGAGTTTAATGCTCCAGCCATTGATTGTCATGGCAATGTTTATATTCATGGCAGAGACCGTGTGCTTTATAGCGTGGATCCACAAGGTACAAAAAGGGATGTTGTGACGCATCTTATGGGGCAAACCAGCTTAGGTTTTGCCCGTTATGCCAGCCCGATTGTAGATGTTGCAAATAACCGTGTTTATACTGGCTCTCAACAGGGGTTGCATGTTGTTACTGTTGACACATCTGGCGGATTTCCCACTTATAGTACGCCAATTACTTTTGATCCACAAACAACGGGTTCATGCCGTTCAGATGGATGTAACTACCCAGCATCAGGTTTAGACCGTTCTATCAATTCACCTTTGGCAATGGACCAACAGGGCAATGTGTATGTCACCTCCGAAACGGGTACCTTGTACAAATTGGTGCCAGGCGCCAGCTCTTTTACCGAAGCAGGCAAAGTGTTTGTGGGTGATGGGGATAATGCCCCTGTCATCGGTTCAGATGGCACGGTGTATTTGGCCTCTGAAGATGGTCGTTTACGCGCTTTGCGCACCAACCCGGATACGGGTGAATTTGAGACCGCTCCGGGCTGGCCTGTCACTGGTTTTGGCCTGGGCAACGTGGTGGAATTTTCATCCCCTGTTATTGGTGCGGGCCCCAACGGAGACGTGATCTATGTAGGAACTGAAGCGGGCCTTTTGTGGGGTATTAATGGCACCAATAACACCGCCGGTCAGGTGGGCAGTGGTGCTGTGATTCAGGAATTGGAAGCTCCGATCCGTGGGAGTTTAACATTATCCAATGACGG
Organism: Cyanobacteria bacterium UBA7694; assembly: GCA_002482705.1. Lineage (GTDB taxonomy): Bacteria > Cyanobacteriota > Sericytochromatia > UBA7694 > UBA7694 > UBA7694. The sequence goes on along the minus strand of DLGM01000258.1, from coordinate 5,522 downwards.
TACCCTATATGCCAGCACCCTAGATGGTCGTATGTTTGGTGTATTGACAGAAAGTTCTGGCTTGGCCCCCAATGCCCAATGGTCCCGAGCTCAAGGCAATAACAATGGCACAGGTACGTTTAAAATTGGCAGCACCAGTGCCAATGCCTGTGGTGGATAACGCCCTCGAACTTTGGCATTACCGCATTCCTTTAACCCCTCCCCTCGCGATGAAGTACGGTGTCCTTCATGAGCGGGAGGGGCTCTTTTTAGCTGCTCCAAGTGGTTGGGCAGAACTGGCGCCTTTTCCAGGGCTGAGTCGTGAGTCCCTTTGTGATGTCAGTGATAGCTTGCGCCGAGGGGCTGTGACTCCCAGTGTCAGCTTGGCTCAAGCCATGCTCACCCCTCCCGCTGCGCTGCCGAGTACGGCACGTGTTCCGCTCAATGTGCTCTTAACGGATCACTTGGAAACGCCTTGGGCAGATGCGTTAGTTCGTCAAGAAGAGGGTTATCGCTCCTTCAAATTAAAAGTGGGTTTACGCGCTTGGACAGAGGATGTACAACGGGTTTTGAAGTTGCGAGCGATCCTCGGAGAAACAGCGGAGATCCGTTTAGATGCCAATCGCACTTGGAGTTTGGATCAGGCCCTGGCTTTTGNNTGTTTGCTGAACACATCAAGTTGGCCCAAGTATCCTATATTGAGGAGCCATTGATACATGCCGCTGATCTGCCCGCTTTTGCGATGCAGACAGGCATCGGGGTGGCTCTTGATGAAAGTCTGGCTCAGACCGATCCTGATCGATTTAAGGGGCTTGTTGCTTTGGTTTTAAAGCCCAGTCTCCTGGGGTGGGAGCGCACTTGGCACTTGGGACAGTGGGCTGTTGCTCACGACCTAAAAGTGATTGTGAGCAGCATGTTTGAGAGCGGGTTAGCTTTGAGCTTTTTTGCTCGGCTGGCGGCTTTTTGGAGCCCGAAAGAGCCTGCTGGCCTCGATACCTGGCGTGCTTTTGCCACGGAAATCTGCCCATGGTATGAGATCCACCGGGGAGAAATGCTGACAACCCCTGCAATGCGTACGCAACCGCTTTTGAATCCGTTATACTTTCAGAAATGGGAAGTTTAGCCTACGGCTCTTCTCAAAGACCGTTCACAAGGATTTAACAATGCACCAAGAACACTTACAAGAAGTCCTGCTGCAATTTTTTGCAGGTGAAGTGCCTGCCATGGACCTCCAAGAAGCAGCCCAAGCTTTGCTTGACAGCCCTCAAAGCGCCGAATTTTACCAGTTCCGTGACATGGATTCGCTGCAAATGGTTGAGCACGACCATTTGCTGACGATTTGTGGCGCTGTTTTAGACGGCGAACTGGCTCCAGAATGCCTGCAACCGATTAGCCAAGTGCTCAGCCACTCGGATAAATTTGAGTGGGAGGATGAGGTGATCACCGAAGTCTGTTATTGCTGGCTTGTTCCCGAAGAAATGGGAGCCCTGACCTTAGACGCTGTTGAGCAACATCGTCGCTGGTTGGTAGGTGAAGAGCCCTTGCCTTAAAGGCGTTCAATCCATTGGGGTTGGCTGGCTGGGATGGTGTTGACCACTTGTCTCTGGCGGCTGACCTCAAGGATACGGTTATTCCCGGTATCAGCGATTAAAAAATTACCCGTAGCATCTGCATAAGTGCTGCGCGGACGGTTGAGTGCTGAAGCTGGATCCGGGGGGGCTCCGCCACCGAGGCTGCCATCAAAATACCAGACCGGTTGGGCTGCTTGATTGACAATGATGACGCGGTTAAAACCTGCATCGGTAATGACGGTGTTGCCATCTTCCATGCGCAGGGCATGCACTGGCGCATTCATATCTTTAAAGAAGCTCCAGGCCACTTGTCCATCACGGGTGACTTCGAGGACACGACGGTTGCCTGTGTCAGCAATGATGATATTGCCTTGGGGAGTATAGGTAGCTGCTCTCGGGCGACTCAGGCCAGTCTGGAATTGCCAGACAATTTGGCCGCCAGCAATTTCGATCACACGGTTATTGCCACTGTCAGCAACCAAGAATGATTGGCCATCGCGAGCTGCGGCGACCCATCCTGGGGCTTTGACGGTGCTCAAAAGACCCAGGGTACTGCCCAGGCTCCAGATGACGCGACCGTCAGCACTGATGGTTGAGACCTGATTCAGTTGTTCATCAGCAATCAGCGTTTCACCACTGGGTAAACGCGTGGCTGCGGAAAGCCCTCGGGATTCAAAACGCCAAGCAATTTTGCCTTGGGTGTCAATTTGTTGGGCCCGCCCGGTTTCCGCAATCAGGATATGGCCTGCAGCCCCGGGAGTGCGTTCAGAGGTCATAAATACCGTTTCAACGGTGGTACTTTGCCCTTCGCTGACAACAACATTGTCGCGTACCGCTTCTCGGAAGCCAGGTAGTTGGAATACCACCCGGTAACTCCCCGGTGGAATGCTGTTAAAGGTAAATTGCCCGGCTGCATCGGTTTGAATGGCATTGGCTACAGGGGGGGCAAATTGTTGAATGCGGTAAGGGGGGTAATAGGGCTGGGGGCGACGTACCCCTTGCGCAGCCACGCCTCCGGGATAAGCGGCGGGGAAAACACCACCTGCGGCAACCAGAGAGACATTGACCCCGGCCATAGGCGCTTGGGTTTGATTCATTTTGACGGAGCCAGCAATCAGTCCCACGGCTCCGTTTAAGCTGGGTATCATTTGTATGGCTACTTCTGTATCACCCTCAAGCACAATCGACGGTGACGCACCGGGCGTATAACCGGGGATATTCCCAGCAAAAGCTTTATACCCTTCACCCGAGGGAATATTGGGGAAGGTGGCGACCCCACTGCCATCACTGACCTGATCTGGGGCGACGTTTTGACTGTCTTTTTTGAGGGTGACGCGGGCTCCGGGGATGGGTTGAGAGGTCGTGGCATTAATAACGCGTACCAAGACATTGACCCCAACCGGTGTTCCGGTAATAGGGTTAGGCCCAAGATTGCTGCGATTGCAGGAAACGGCCATCAAAACGGTGAGCAGCAGTAGAGAGAAGAGCTTTACCGTTTTCATGGCCTATGTCACCTCTGGAATTT
>DLGM01000258.1:960-2417 GCA_002482705.1 Cyanobacteria bacterium UBA7694 | reverse complement strand
CTTTATTCTAGCGCAACTGGGAGCTAGAAACGGGGAGCGCCGGGGGCAGGAACCCGATTGGTTGCAGGGTAACCAAAGGGGTTACGAACGCTGTTGCTTTGAACTGGCGGGGCTGCATTTGGAGCAATTTGGAAGTGACCAAAACCAGACCAGCTGCGGGAAATGGCGTTGGCGGTTTTCATGTCGCCCGTATCGGTTTTGACAGCGACTACCGTCCAGGAGTAGTTGCGGGCAGCTTGTAAACGGAAGGTGATATTAAAGGGGATGGTACCTGGATAGGTAGTCAGGTTTGCACTGTCTTCGCCGTAACGGGCCAATTTGCTATTGCCATTGCGGTAGGTGCTCCAGAAGGCAAATGCGGTCGGCGGCAGATTGATCAGGCCACCATTTGTCCCGCCGCCAAACTGTACGGAGGGGAAAACAGACACATAATAACCATCCGGGGGAACATTGCTCTGAGCGCCGTCATTCCAGGTGAACAAGGGGTTTGAGGTGCCCAAATCGTTGGGCTGCACCAGAGTCGGAGCAGAGATTGCGGGCAGCGGTGTGCTGTTGACCACGGAAGATTCAGACATTGGGATGCCGTTGGCGTCCACGGCAATGACTTTGTATTCGTAGTTGACGCCGGGACGGTTGCTGATCATTTGATAACCACGACGGAGTTTGTCCATCACGCTACCGCCGCTCAGGTTGGGGGGTTCTAAACCATCTTTGAAACCAGTGGCTGCAAAACCGGCGGGCACAACAGCATAGGCCAGATCACGACGGGCTTCGCTGAAGTGGGGCATACGGCCTTTGTAGAGCCAATATTCAGCGGCATTGTTCACGGGCTGCCAGGTGAGGTGAATGTAAACGTAAACGCCATTGATATTGATGTTTTGGTTAAATTGGGGGAGAGCAAAAGCCGTTGTTTTGCTTACGGCACGTACAATCATCGGCTCACCGGGGTTGACCGGATTGCTGGGGGCAGGCAGCGGTTCCGGCGTATCAATCGGTTGTTGGGGCAAATCGGAATAACCATCTTGGTTATTGTCACCAGGGGTGGTCCAGTCCATGCCACCACCGGGATAACCACCTGTATCACCAGGGAAGCCGGGTTCAGCGGCGGTTGGATCTCCGGTGGGAGTGCCCAACAGCTCTTCGGCTGGTTTGCGGGCGCAGCCGGTGGCCAATAGGGTAAGGCCCAGTGCGCTGGCCAGGATGGCTTGGTTGAGCTTGTGCAGGTGATTCCGTTTCATCTCGTATGCCCTCTACTTTTTGGAGTCCCGATAACTGTTGATACTATGAGTATAGAACAAAAGCTGCTTTTACTTGTGAAGGTGTGCTAAAAAATAGAAAAAGGAATGGTTAATTTTTGTTTAATCTAGAAACAATTCGCGGCGGTTTGATCATTTCCTGTCAGCCAGAGGGGCAGGAATCTTTTTATACCGAGTCATTTGCCTGTGGAATGGCGGCTC
>DLGM01000258.1:0-936 GCA_002482705.1 Cyanobacteria bacterium UBA7694 | reverse complement strand
CAGCCCTGAAACAATTCGTGCTGTATGCTCCCAGACACAGCTGCCGATTATCGGTTTATGGAAACAGGTGCATACAGGCTCTGATGTCTATATTACCCCTACTTTGGCTGCAGCGGAAGCGATTTTGGCCGCCGGTGCTGATATGATTGCCTTGGATGCCACGCAGCGTACACGACCAGGGGCTGAATCGCTGAAAACGATGGTATCTGTCTTGAAGTCACAGAATGCCCAACTCATGGCCGATATTTCTACTCTGGAAGAAGCTTTATGGGCTCAGGAATTGGGTTTTGATTGTGTGGGCACGACTTTGGCGGGATATACCCCTTATAGCCGTCAAGTTGCGGGCCCTGATTTTGAACTTTTACAGATTTTGCAACAGCAAGTATCCTGTCCGATTATTCTAGAGGGCCGCATTTGGACCCCTGAAGAAGCACAACAAGGATTGATCCTGGGGGCACATGCGGTGGTGGTTGGCTCTGCGATTACCCGCCCCCATCTGATTGCCCGGCGATTTGTTGAGGCCCTTAACGGGGCGGCATCCTAATCCGTTGACGGGGTGTTAGGGAATTCGTTAAACTTGATATTTGCAAGTCAGTTGCAAATCAAGTGTTTCCCGGTGGGGTCAATGGAGGCAAACAGAGCCATGGATATGCGCCAACTTGGCCGCATTGATCGATTGGGCGCGAGCCTATCGTTTCTTTGTGCTTTGCATTGCCTATTACAGCCTTTATTGTTGTTGGCCTTGCCCATGGTGGGGCTGGGCTTTTTCCTCAATGAAAACCTGGAAACGCTCTTTTTAACGCTCACAGTGATATTGGCTTCTTTTGCGCTGCTTGTGGGTTATCGCCATCACCGCAATGCCCGTGTCTTTCCTCTGTTAGGGGGGGGCATCATCTTTATTGTAGCCAGCCGACTGCCGTTTTTGGAATCTTTAGA
>DLGM01000434.1 GCA_002482705.1 Cyanobacteria bacterium UBA7694 | reverse complement strand
TATCACCAGGTTGGAAATTGAAGGCACCTCCGGTGACTTGAGCTGAGGTTGTGGTTGTATTGGCACCTGCGACAACACCCCCCGTGCTCCGGGGAACAAAGTTAAGGGCTATGGTGGCTTGCACTTGAGAGCCGGTGTTAAGGCTTGAGGTGGAAGCGATGGAAACATCGTTGAGGAATCCATTGCGATCGGACAAGCGGAAAATATCGCGCAAGATATTGCGGTGATCAAACTCAAGGATTGCATCATACAACGTCTTTTGGAATTCGTTTTTGTTTTGGGCATTCACGTTGAAGCGTTCAATGGCATTTACGCTGCCATCAAAGTTATTATCATTGAGGTTGTTGACGCTGCTTTGATTGGTATACAGAAGGCCTGCGGTTGTGTAAGCAGCAGCTCCATTGATTGCTCCAGCATTGGGTGTACCTGAGACGCCGGGAGACCCTGTATTCACGTCTGCCAAACGATAACGGTTTTTATGGGCTACAAACCCTCCACCAAACTCGCGGTAGAGGACATTATCTCCCAATGCACCTGCCCCATAAGCACTGATATTGAGACTATCAATAACAGGAATGGTTGTTTCTACATCATCGTCTGGGATCGAAAGTTGAAATGCTGCCGTACCCACCACGCGCAAAGGACCATAATCTCGGTCGGCAGAAGTATCGGGAGATACCCGGTTGGTGCTAGTACCATCGGGGTTCACAGTGGGGGAACCTGTATAAGCGACATCTGTAGGCACAGTTGCTAAAGCTGCTGTGTTGGCAAACCCGGCCATAAAGTTATAACTGGCCCGGGCCGCTCCCGCATCTTCACCCCCTGCAATTGAAAAGCCTTGCATCGCTTTACGTCCACCCCATTCGTTACGGGCTTGTGCCATGGCCCCATCGAGATCGCGGGTGAGGGCCGCAGTCAAATCGGTGATAAGTTGTTGAATGCGGGTGCGTAAAAGGGCTTGGTATTCGAAGAAAAAGGTGGCATTGTCGTCGTTTTCCTGATCTTTTTGCATCAGGGTTGAGAGATGGGAGGCTGTATAGTCTAGATACCCGGCTGCGTTGGCACTTGGGCCGGAAATGCGCTTTTGGATATTGTTAGAGATGTCAGTCAGCTTAAAAGTTGACACATCTTGGCGGTACTGATTCTGTAGGGTGTTGCTACCGAGTCCAAATGTGAATGCCATGGGCCATGCTCCTTTGTTTAAGAGTGGTAGAAAGCGGTGAATTTATCGAGGGAGATGTCTAACAGCCCCCCATCAGCAGTGCCGGCATAAGAAATGTTAAAGCTCGCTTGTACCTGAGAGCCGGTAGCCAGGCTGGAACTCGAAGCGATAATCAGGTTTTTCATCAAGCCAGAGGTTAAGACCGGTCGGAACTCAATACTTGAGAGGGTGTCAAAGAGCACTTTCTGCATCAGGTTTTTGGCGTTGGCGCTCAGGGCTGCTTGCCCAAGGGGGCCTTCAAAGCTGTCATTGAGGACGTTATTGTTGGCTGCTAGGGTATCACCACTGGACTCGTTGAGGAAGACGTAGGAAGGGGCTGACCCTCCTCCTCCCAAGTTGCGAATGTCCATGCTGTCAATGACGCGGCGACCGCTGTCGCTGACAATCTGAGTAAGGGTGGCCGTACCGAGGGCGCGAAGCGAATTGTTGGTATCAGAACTAAAGAGCGAATTGTAGGTGGCGTCTGGGGCAACAAAGTTGTTGGCTCCAACGTTGAGGGCTGCGTTGCCCGCCCCATCATGGCCTTCCATCCAGCCCATCATAAAGTTGTAGGTGGCACGGGCAGCCCCTGCATCTTGGGCTGTGGGAGTCGAAATCCCGTTCATTGCGGCCCGATCACGTGCCCAGCGCACGTTGGCTGCACTCATGGCAACATCGAGATCGGAAGCCAAGGCGTTGCTTAACTGCGTAATCAGGGTTTGTACCCGTGAGTTGAGCAGGGCCCGGTATTCAAACAAGAAGGTGAGGTTGTCTGAGTTTTGTTTTTCAGACTCTTCTTTGCTGATAATCGCTTTGGTAGTTGGATTCCAGATGAATCCACCGGAGGCCGTTCCCATACCTGTGGCGGTACGATTGAGGCGGATGTTGAATACATCGTTCCCCGTAAGCCCCACTTTAAGTTGTACGTTGCCGATCCCAGCCATTGTTTCTGCCTTCTTTCGTTAATACTGCCCAATTCGGGTGATGGAGCCCACAGATGCCCAACTATAGACATTCTCATAGTCAAACCCGCCATAACGGGTGCGGTCGGTGAAACGCGGGGTAATTGCGTCGCGGTATTTGATCGCCCCGCGTCCCCCCATCGCATGCATTGCACTGGCCGGAGCATCGTAAGGCACCGCGCCTTCGTTGATGGAGTAACCGGCCTGCACACACCACTGAGCATAGGTGGCTGCTGCCGCTTTCCACTGTTCTTGGAAGGACGCGACTTCGCTTGAAAATGCCAGAATTCCAGCAACAATCCGGATAATTTCATCTGGGCTGATTTTGCCCAAGGCGGTTTTAACGATCTCAAGGGCACTGTTGATCATCTGAATGCCCATGCCAAATCCGGTTTCAACAAATCCTGCCCGTCCATCTAACTTTTGGCGCAATTCGGCCGCAATTTTATTTGCAGCCTCAAAGCGACTGGTGATCAGTTGCTCGGCTGAATCTTGCCCTTGAACAATACTTTGTCCTAAGGACTGATTGACCGAGTTATAAAAGGTCGGGATTTTTTCCTTGACATCTTCTGTGGCCCGGTAGGCCAGAGCATCTGATCGAAGTGCTTGTATTGCGGACATAAGTTAATAACCTTCCAGCTGAGTGAACTTTAGGTATAAGGGTTGGCATTCAGGGCTGCAACAGTTTTGCCCATGAAATTTTGGGAATTTTGAAGGCGTGCCAGATCTTTGCCAACGGCATCGTCTTCAGCTGCCAGTTTTTGTCTTTCGAGGAATTTTTGGTATACAGCACCAAAACCGTTAAAAATGTCGGGAAAGGCTTTGGACCATTTCACTTCACCACCACGAGCGGATTTAACGCCCACACTGGCAATGGTCCCAATCAAGTTGATGGCGGCTCCCCAGATCGCCAGCTCTGCGGCTTCTAAGCTGTGTTTGGTGGCAATTTTTTTGGCGGCTTTGTCAGCAACCTTGATATCTTGGGCGGCTTTTTCTTCAGCGCGCGCATCCGTTTCCATTTTGACGTTGTTTGTCAATTCATTGTTGACGTTTAAAAGACGCTGCTGTTCGACGTTGAGCAGAGAGAGCTGTTGGGAGGCTTGCACTGCGTTAAAGTGATTGGACCAGGCGGTCATAAGCGATACCATCCTTCTAGTTAAAGATAATCTACCGTGTAATTTATGAACCAGTTGACCTTGTCACTGAACGGGCTTTAACATAACTTTAATGAATGTCGCCAATTAAAAAACAAATGGTTAAAGAATTCTAAACAATGAGCGAATCTTCCATCTTCATTAAAAATGCTGCAGAACATAACCTTAAGCACCTGACTCTGCGTTTGCCTCGTAACCAACTGATTGTTTTTACTGGCGTCAGTGGCTCTGGGAAATCGAGTTTGGCCTTTGACACGATTTTTGCCGAAGGCCAACGGCGTTATGTGGAATCTCTGTCCGCTTATGCGCGTCAGTTCCTGGGGCAAATGCAAAAGCCCAATGTGGAATTGATTGAAGGTCTGTCACCGGCCATTTCAATTGATCAAAAATCGACCAGTCATAATCCCCGTTCGACCGTGGGTACGGTGACCGAAATTTATGATTATTTGCGCTTGCTCTTTGCGCGAGTAGGCGTTCCCCATTGTCCTCAGTGTAACCACTTGATTCGTTCTCAGAGCATTGATCAAATTGTCGATCAGGTCATGCAATTGCCCGAGGGTACCAAATTTTATATTCTGTCACCCTTGGTACGGGGGCGTAAAGGCGAATATCGCGCTTTGCTTGAGGGCTTGGCCCGCGATGGTTTTACCCGTGTCAAAGTGGACGGCACTTTTTATGAGCTGCCCGCTGAGATCCCTCTGGATAAACAAAAGAAGCATGATATTTCACTCGTGGTGGACCGTCTGCGCATGAAATCGGATCTGGTCACCCGCCTGACGGAGTCATTACAATTGGCCCTTGAAAAAGGCGAAGGCTTGGCGGTGGTTGAAAGTATGGATGAGGGTGCCTTCTCCCATCTGTATAACCAGAACATGGCTTGCCCCAACTGTGGCTTTAGCTTTCCTGAAGTGGCTCCCCGTATGTTTTCTTTTAACAATCCCTTTGGGGCTTGTGCTGAATGCCATGGCTTGGGGGCAAGGCAGGAAATCGTGACGGACAAGATTGTCCCTGACCCGAGCTTGAGTTTGGCCCAAGGGGCCATCAAACCTTGGTCACGTATGCTCGATCAGGATGGAAGCTATTTGCGTACCATCCTTGAAGGTCTGCAAAAAGAGGTGCCCTTTGACTGGCAAATCCCTTTTGAAAAGCTGCCCACAAAAATTCGCGATATTCTGCTGAAGGGTTATCCCCAGCGTATCAAGGTGGAGTATCAAAGCAAAAGCAAAGGGGAAATGCAGTACAGCTTTTATACGACTTTTGAAGGGGTGATCCCCCGCTTGAAGCGTCTGTATGAGGAGAGTACCTCAGAAAACTCCCGCAAAGATATTGAGCAGTATATGGAAAAAATCCCCTGTTCAAGCTGTTCAGGCAAACGCCTTCAGCCAGTCAGTTTGGCGGTACGCATTGATAACCAATCGATTGCGGATGTGACGAGTATGTCAATGGAGCGTTTTTGTCAGTGGTTGGAAACCTGTGAGCTGACGGACCGCCAACGCTTAATCGCTGATGCGGTACTGCGCGAATTGCGGGAACGCAGTGGCTTCTTGCTGAATGTTGGCCTGGATTATCTCACTTTAGATCGCAGTGCCAATACCTTATCCGGGGGCGAAGCCCAGCGCATCCGTTTGGCCACCCAAATTGGTTCGGGTCTGGTGGGTGTCTTGTATATTCTCGATGAGCCCAGTATTGGTCTGCACCAGCGCGACAATCGCCGTTTGCTTGATACTCTCAAGCATCTGCGCGACTTGGGCAATACCCTGATTGTCGTGGAGCATGACGAAGATACTATTCGGGAAGCGGATTATCTGGTGGACATTGGCCCGCGTGCGGGACGCCATGGGGGGCAGATTGTTGCCCAGGGCAGTCTGAAAGACGTGATGGCGGTCGATACCTCTTTGACAGGACAGTATATGAAAGGGGAGCTGGCGGTACAGGTGCCGACAGAGCGCAAACCGGGCTCGGGCAAAACCATTCACATTCGCGGTGCCAGCCGTAACAACCTCAAAAATTTGGATGTCGACATTCCCCTGGGCAAATTGGTCTGTGTAACCGGGGTCAGTGGCTCAGGAAAATCGACCTTGGTCAATGAAATTTTAGCCCCTTATTTGCATCACCACCTGTCACGCAATGTGCCACGCCCTCAGGGGGTCAAACAGGTTTTGGGGGTTGAACATATTGATAAGCTGATCGAAATTGACCAAGCTCCCATTGGCCGTACCCCCCGTTCGAATCCGGCCACTTATACCGGGCTGTTTACGCCCCTGCGTGAACTGTTTGCGGAAAGCCCGGAAGCCCGGGTGCGGGGTTATAAGCCCGGTCGCTTTAGTTTTAACGTCAAAGGCGGTCGCTGTGAGTCCTGTGAAGGGGATGGCATGATCAAAATTGAGATGCACTTCCTGCCGGATGTGTATGTTCCCTGTGAGGTTTGCAAAGGCCAGCGGTATAACCGAGAAACTCTGGCTGTCACCTGGAAAGGGGCCTCGATTGCGGATGTGCTGAACATGACCGTGGAAGAAGCCCTGGATCACTTCCGTAATA
>DLGM01000429.1:12433-13386 GCA_002482705.1 Cyanobacteria bacterium UBA7694 | reverse complement strand
AATCCTTTTTCCACTGTCAACCAAACGTTCCGTAAAAATATTAAGATCAGCCTAACAAAAGATCAACCCATCGACAGTACCTTCACCTATCTCATCAACTGAAGGCCCATCCAAGCGCTTTAAACAGATCCAAGCGATCAATTTTTGACATTTTGGCTGAGACTTCGATAAACGTCATTTATGCACGCATTTTAACGCTTAAATTTTTTTGAAAAAGTTGATCCAAATCGCATAGATAGTTGAGTTAGGCCTTTCATATAACCCATAATTAATGGTTATTCCTTAAAGCGGTAACGTCTTAAAACAACCTCGGAATCAGGGAGTCAGGGAGTTAGAAGCAGAGGAAGGTGTATGCCACAAGCCCCAACTACCCCCCTGGCATTCAGTGCTAAAATGAATCACCATCACACTTTGAATGAGCACGAAACCATGGCCAAAGCCCCCCACTCCGAATACACCCCCATGATGCAGCAGTTTTTAGACGTCAAACAGCAGTACCCCTATGCCATTTTGCTGTACCGCATGGGCGACTTCTATGAGACCTTCTTTGAAGATGCGGAAACGGCTGCCCGTGAGTTAGAAATCACCCTGACCAGTCGCGATGGTGGTGAAGGCAAACGCATCCCTATGGCCGGTGTGCCTCACCATGCTTTAGAAGCCTACCTCCCGCGCTTAATCCAAAAGGGTTACAAGGTCGCCATTTGTGAACAGATGGAGCCGCCCAAACCAGGGAAATTAGTGCGGCGCGAGGTGATTCGGGTGATTACCCCCGGCACCTTATTAGAAGGTACGCTCCTGGCCGAGAAACAAAACAACTACTTGGCCGCAATCAGCCGCTCTAAGGGGGGCTTTGGTTTGGCCTACGCGGATATCTCGACGGGAGAATTCCGCGTCACGCAAATTATTGGGGAGGATGCCGCCGATGTACTCGGACGAGAGCTGGCAGGCATTAA
>DLGM01000429.1:0-12406 GCA_002482705.1 Cyanobacteria bacterium UBA7694 | reverse complement strand
AGGCATTAACCCCGCCGAAGTGCTCTTACCCAGCGCCGACCCCTGGCTAGAACAAAAGGTCAGTGACACCCCTTGGGCAGAAGTTGTTCCCGAACAGATCCCCGTCACCTGGGAAGCAGAGCAATCCTTTGAACCCCGCCATGCCCGTGAACGCTTGCAGCAACACTTTGGCGTCGTCTCGCTGGAAAGCTTTGGTTGTCAGGATCTGCCCTTGGCCACCGGGGCAGCCGGTGCCATCTTTAGCTATTTAGGCAAAACCCAAATGAGTGCCGTACAACAATTACAAGGTATGAGTACCTATCAGCTCACGGGGCTGATGATTCTCGACCGCACCACCCGCCGTAACTTGGAGCTGATGGAAACCTACCGCGACCGCCTGCAAGAGGGCAGCCTGTTATGGGTGCTCGATCAGACCTGTACAGCCATGGGTGGGCGCTTATTGCGCGAGTGGATGCACCACCCCCTGACTCAACAGGCGGCAATTGAAGAACGCCTGGATGCGCTGCAAACCTTTTATAACAGTGACAACCTGCGTTTTGATGTGCGCGAACAGCTTGACCCCATTCGCGATTTAGAGCGTTTAGCTGCCCGTGTTGCCACCCAACACGCCACCCCCCGCGATCTGCGAGCCCTGGCCGAAAGTGTACTGCGTCTACCCGCCATCTCTGAATTATTACAGGATGCCCCCATTCCCCTGGTCAGCGATCTACAGGTCATCCCCGAAGAAGTCTTGGCCTTGGCCCGCAAGATTGAAGGCTGCCTGATTGAGCATCCCCCGATCACCAGCAAAGAGGGCGGTATCTTTAAAGCCGGTATTCATGCCCCTCTGGATGAATTGCGCGAACTCATGAGCGGCGGCAAAAGCTGGTTACAGGCCTTGGAAGCGAGCGAGCGCGAACGCACCGGAATCAAGTCACTGAAAGTCGGCTACAGCAAAACCTTTGGTTATTTCATTGAGTTAACCCAGGCCAACCGCGACATGGCCCCTTCAGACTATATCCGCAAACAGACTCTGACCAATGCCGAGCGCTTTATTACCCCCGCTTTAAAAGAAAAAGAGGCGGCGATTTTAAATGCTGACGAACAGACCCGCAGCTTAGAATACGAAATGTTTGTCACCCTGCGCAATGAAGCCAATACCCATGTGGCCGCCCTGCAAGCATTGGCCCGGGCGGTGGCCCGCCTCGACGTGATCGCCGCTTTGGCTGAAGTGGCGGTGCGCCAGCGTTATGTGCGCCCGACCCTGCACAGCCATCCGGTGCTCTCTATTCAAGGGGGACGCCATCCCGTCATTGAGCGCACCCTGCCTTCCGGGCAATTTGTCGCCAACGACACCTATATAGATACGGAGCAACAGCGCCTGATCATCTTGACCGGGCCCAACATGGCCGGAAAATCGAGCTACATGCGCCAGATTGCCCTGATTGTGATCATGGCGCAAATGGGCAGCTTTGTCCCGGCAGATCAGGCCGAAGTGGGCATCTGTGACCGCATCTTCACCCGTGTTGGGGCTGTCGATGACATTGCCACCGGCCAGAGCACCTTTATGGTCGAGATGATGGAAACCTCGAATATTTTGCGCCACGCCACCAGCCGCAGCCTGATTTTGCTGGATGAAATTGGCCGGGGCACCAGCACCTTTGACGGCGTCAGCATTGCCTGGTCGGTCAGTGAATATCTGGCACGGGATATTCAGGCCCGCACGGTGTTTGCCACCCACTACCACGAACTCAACCGTCTGGCAGAAAGTATTCCCGGTGTCTGCAACTATCAGGTGTCAGTACAGGAAACCCAGGACGGCGTGGTCTTTTTACACAAGGTGGTGCCCGGTGGGGCCGACCGCAGTTATGGGATTGAGGTCGCCCGGCTGGCGGGGTTGCCCGGCCCGGTCTTAGAACGCGCCAAAGAATTACTCAACGACATTGAACGCCGCAGCCGCATTCAGGCCGGGCTGACCCGCAAAGGCCGCCGCAGTGAAGAAGAGGAACCGACGGTACAACAGCTGAGCCTCTTTGATGCGTGACACGGCCACTCCCCTAAACAAGGTGGCCATTCCCACAATGTTCTTGAAATTAGACCGCAGACTCAGACAGTTTGCGGTTGATCCATTGATTCAGGGAAACACCTTGCTGCATGGCTTCTACAGCCAATTGGCGGTGCAGATCTTTTGACATCCGCAAGTTAAGGCGTCCGCTGTAATTGCGTTCTCCTAAAGGAACCGGGATCGGCTCTCCTTGGGCCTGTAAATCAGTAACAACCGCTGTCACCACTTGCTGCAATTCTTCCACAGCTGTAGCCAAGGTATCACCATGGGCGGCTAAAGAAGGGAACTCGCTGATATAAGCCACATAGGCTTGATCCTCCGCAGACCAGCCAACACGATAATTGTAGTGCTCAATCGGGTACATCATCAAAGTGAATCCTCCTTTTGAATCTGTTGAAGCCGTTTCAACGCTTGCAATACCTGTTTCACTTGATAGGGTTTGGCATCTCCCTGAACTCTTTGTAAATTGATGCGCGGATCACCGGGCCAAGGCGTTTTAAAGATGTGATGACTCCCATTAATACGGGGTGCCCCAAAATAGCGTTCACACACATGTAGCAGTCGGGAAAACGACATTGGGAGATATGCGCTTCAAGTTCACGAATATGCGTCAGTAATTTATCTTCCATAACAAAATGGTACTACTTATAGTACTAATATCTCAAGCCTCACTTCCGATACAATAGATAGATTCGCAGGAGTACTTTATGGACACAAAAAGCTTTCGCACCCACGCCCACCAACTGGTCGACTGGATGGCCAACTATATGGAGACCCTGTCCGAGCGGCCGGTCATGGCCCAGACCCAGCCCGGTGAGATTTTGGCCCAGCTACCTACACAGGCCCCAGAGCAGGGCGAGCCTTTCACCGCCCTGATGCAAGACTTTGAACAGATTATTTTGCCGGGCATGACCCACTGGCAACACCCACGCTTCTTTGGGTATTTCCCCGCCAATAGCAGCCCGCCTTCGGTGCTGGCAGAAATGCTGACCGCCACTTTGGGGGCCCAGTGTATGAGCTGGATTACGTCCCCAGCCGCCGCCGAACTGGAAGAACGCGTGATGGAATGGCTGCGCACCTTATTGGGGCTGCCCAACCATTGGAGCGGCGTCATTCAGGACACAGCCTCGACCGCTACCCTGTGTGCGCTCCTGACCGCCCGTGAACAGGCCAATGGTTTTCAGAGTAACCGCATCGGCCTGAGCCAAGCCCCCCGCTATACGGTGTATTGCTCTCAGGAAATTCATTCTTCGATTGACAAAGCGGCCCGGATTGCGGGCTTGGGTACGGATCAGGTGCGCAAATTGCCCGTTGATGACAATCTGGCTTTGATCCCTTCCGCTTTAGAGCAGGCCATTGCTGAGGATCGCCAAGCCGGTTACCACCCCTTGTTTGTCGTCGCCGCCTTTGGCACCACCAGCTCTACCGCCATTGATCCACTGGCGGAAATCGGCGTCATCTGTGCGCGTGAAGGCCTGTGGTTGCACGTAGATGCAGCCTATGCCGGAACAGCCCTGGTTTTACCGGAAGTGCGCCCGCTGTTGCCCGGCTTGGACTATGCCGACTCCTTTGTCTTTAACCCCCACAAATGGATGCTGACCAATTTTGACTGCTCGGCCTATTATGTACGTGATGCAGCCGCCCTCAAACAAACCTTTGAATTGACGCCCGAATACCTCAAAACCGANNAGGTCAACAACTACCGCGACTGGGGCGTGCAGTTAGGGCGGCGCTTCCGGGCCTTAAAACTGTGGTTTGTGCTGCGCAGTTACGGGGCCGAAGGTATCCGTGCCATCTTACGCAACCATCTCGCCTGGGCTCAGGAATTGGCCAGCCAGGTCGATGCCCACCCAGCCTTTGAACGCTTGGCTCCAGTGCCCTTTAATTTGGTGTGTTTCCGCGCCACGCCTGCGGAGCTAGCCCCGGAACAGTGGGATACCCACAATGAACAACTGATGCGCACCCTGAATAACAGCGGCCAACTGTTCATGACCCACACCCGTTTACAGGGCAAATACACCCTGCGGCTGGTGATTGGCCAAACTCAGGTCACCCATGCCGATGTACAGGCCGCTTGGCAGCAGATTCAAACCACCTCGGCCCAACTCTGCGCTTAACATAACCGTCAGCAAGGCCTCCCCAGCACAGAGGAGGCCTTGTGGTTTGCTCACAGGGAAAGCGCAGCCAAACCGCGATCTGGCATACCCTTGAGGCCATAAGCAAAGGCCAACTGCCAGCGGATTTTATCCGCGTAGGCGGGCACTTCAGGGATCAGCTCGGCCAGAGCATTGAGCACCTCGGGATACAGGGTGGTGTCTTTGATTTCAGATAATACGGAGGAAAAACGCGACAATACCCCCAGCCGTGCTTCTGCGGAAGGCTGATGGGCCAACAGGGCAATGGCCTGGGGAATTTCCTGGGCCCGCACGCGGGTATGGGTCAGGGCAGCCCACAGATCACTGTGCCACTGTTCATCAAAGGTGGGAATCAGAGCCGCCAATTGGGCAAAGAGGGAATTCCGGTAAGGGGTGAATACTTTTTTGCTGCCCAGCAATGCCAGCCCGCTAAAGGCCCCCAGTTGGGCGATTTCATCGTTGAGTTCAGGAAATTGTGCCAGGGCTTTGGCTAAAGCCGGTGTTGGATCTTGTCCACAGGCCGCCTGTAAATAGGCTTCGGCCTGAGCCAAAGCCAGATGCTGCTGAGCGGGTAGGGGCCGGGTATAAATACCTGCAAAGGCCTGGAAAAAAGCCGCTGTCAGCTCAGAGTCTTGAATCCCCCGCGTCACCGCATCCGCATAGGCATTGACCCAGTCAATCCAGGGAAAGCGGGTATCCGATAACCACCGATCCAAACGCGCCAAGGGTTCAAGCACAAAGGCAATTTCTTCTAAAAGATAGGCAATCCCCCCCATTGCGCTGGTGGGATCTGCCAAAGCAGCCTGAGCTTCAACCATCAAGGTCTGGGCTTCCGTTCGAGCCGCCGCTAATTTCTCAGCAAAGAAGACGTCCAGCAGCACCTCATACTCTTCTGGTTGGGGCAAACGGTCATGCTTGGCCATCGCTTTCATGAGGCCCCATCCCAGCCACAAGGGGCGCTCGGCCCCACTTTCTGGGATATCAAAGGGGAAATCATAAGGCATTTGCGACACAACCTGTGGCGTCAGCCCAGTCCAGAAATGGGCATGATAATCTAAGAACTCGCCCAGTTGCCAAGCAGAATAAGACCAGCGATCACTCAATAACAGCGCCAGCAGCTTCACCGTCGCATCCGTCACCGGCACCTCCTCCGGGCAAGCCTCCAGCAAGACATGGGCACAAGGCAAATCCCAACGAAAAGCTTCCGCCAATAAATCAAAGGGGATAAATAGCTGTTCTTCGGGCAAAGCCCTAATTTCTGACCATAGGCTCTCAACCCAAAGGTTTAAAGGCCTGCGCACCGTGAGCGGGTCCGGCTTATACAGCGGCAAATACCCAGTCGCCCGCACCCCATCTTCCAGTGCCCACTTGCGTTCCTCAGGACGGCGTGGCAACTTGCGACGCCAGCGTTTTAGCAGGATTGCAGCAGACTCTGCTTGTCCCCCTCGCAAACACCACTCTGCGGCGGTCAAAACATCTTGACGCTCTGCCACCTGCAAGCCTCTTTGTACAACCTGACGCCATAATTCTGGGGCTTGTGCCCCACAACTCTGTAACGCCATCGCCAACTCGGCCCCCTGTTCAAGGGTCGGCGCTGGCAACAGATGCGCCAGTTCCTGTAAGACACGCACCCGAACAGACGGAAGCATATCCGGCAAATGGGGAATGAGCCCTGCTCCCATGTCCACCCACTGCGCCACCTGCGGGGCGGAAGCGCGGTCGCTCAATATATTCGGACACTCTGGCCACTGCTGATAGGTATGCAACGTCAGCCACAGGAGTATATCAGCAGGAATATCCAGCGTTGCGGGCAAAGCCGTCACCGTCGCCGGGAGGTTTTGCCCGGTGGTCACCGCTTGATACCATTGGATAAAAGCAGGATGAATCATATGGCTGTATCATACCTTGTATCCAGCCTTCTCAGAAAGTACGGGCATATGCAATACGCCCTGATGATCACTTTCCGCTACCTCCCCTCAGTCATTTTTGGCGAACCCCGCCCAAACCCCGTAAAATAGAATCACCCCATGTACTTCAGAAAGATCTCCCCATGAAACTTGACCGCCCCCATAAAAAGAAAAGTGCTGGCCCCGACCCACAGACCAGCCGGATTATGCAGATTTTAGGCATCAAACGCCCCAGTGAATCGGACTTAAACCCGGCCCAGCTCAACGCCTTTTATAACGCCTTGACCAAAAAACTGACCTTCCCCTTTGACGTCACCGGCATTGAAGACAGCGGCTGTTTTGCCTGGGAAGAGCCCTACAGTTGGGGAGAGGGCGATCAGGCCCGATACCATCACGAGCGCAAAACCAAACCCTCTTACCAAGATGAATACAGCCTGCAAGGTCTGTTGCCCGATCCGAAACTGCCCACAGGCATACAGGGACAAGCCATACGCCGCAGCGACAAAAAAATGTTTGTCTTGCCTTTGGTCGATTTGGAATGTCTCAATCCCAAAGACCCCAATTCCAAAGCCCTGGACGACTATGCCAGTTGGTTCGCCAACGAAGGGGCGCTCGAATAATACCCTGTAAACATCCGTTACCATAGGCCCATGCTCGCTTGTCTTTGGTTTATTTTGGCATTTTATTGCGGAGCCCTGATCTTACCGGCCAGTGGCCTCAAACTGCGCTCCTTTGAATATGTGCCCGCCAGCCTCTTGAGTGGCTTGGTTCTGTTATTGGTCACCACCGGAGCCGCCAGTTGGGCCTTTGCAGGTGTGACGCTCCCAGCCATCTACGGGGGAGCGTGCTTGGGCGGGCTCTTGGCAATCCTAATCGCTCGCCGTTTCAGGATTTCTTTGCCCACAACAAATGGGGCGGCAAAACCATGGTTGTACGGATTGGGTTGGACGGCTTTATTAACCCCCGCCTTTGCCAAGGTCATCCAGCTGCGCCCCGAGGGACTGTTTTCCAACGTGCCCACAGATCTGCCCGTGCATCTGGCCATGATCCATGCGTTTTTGGATGCCCCCAATTTCCCCCCGAACCATCCCCTGTTCGCGGGGGAGCCGCTGATCTATCCCTTTGGCATTAATTTTTTAAGTGCCATTGTGATGCGTTTGGGCCTGCCCCTGGATACAGCACTGGTCGTGCCCGGCCTGTTATTGATTCTGTGTCTGACCTTGCTGATTTTCAGCACCACACAGCGCTTGACGCGATCCTGGGCTGCGGCCTATTGGGCTCCCCCGCTGTTATTTTTAAGTGGCGGTTTAGGGATCTTGGTGTATCTGGGCATCGATTTGCCGAGCCATGGCTGGAACCCCTGGCAAACGCTGCTAGAAGCCCGTCCCAGTTATACGGATGCCTATCCCTTCGGGCTGCAATGGTACAACATGGTGCGCTCCTTTTTATTGCCCCAACGCTCCATGTTACTGGGCCTGCCGCTGGTATGGCTGATTCTGTTGCTGATCGATCAGGGCTTGGCCCAGCGACGTTGGCAAGCCCTGCTCACCGCCGGGCTCCTCACCGGCAGCCTGCCCTGGCTCCATACCCACAGCCTGATTGCCTTGGGGTTGGTCTTGCCCCTGTGGACGCTGATCAAATGGCAGCGCCACTGGTGGGGCTTCTGGAGTGGGTTGGCCCTCACAGGCATTCCCAGCTTCTTCTGGTTGCGCACCGGTCATGCGGATCGCTCTTTTTTATTTCGCCCAATTGACGGCTGGAGCGGCTGGGCCGGAGATTTGCCCTGGGGGCTGTTTTGGATTTTAAATGGCGGCATGATCTTAGGCCTGTTGGGATTTGGCCTGCTCAACCGCCGCGTTCCTGGCTCTTTAAGGGCTTGGAGTGCTCCCGTCCTTTTGTTATGGATCTTGCCCAACCTCTTTTTATTTGCACCCCACGAAGGGGACAATATGAAAATTTTGATTCTGGCCTATAACCTGTCGATTCCCTTACTTGCCTGGGGCTTGGCCGCAATGGGGACGCGGTCCCGCAGCCTGACCGCTGGGGTCGCCATGTTATTGCTCGGGGCCGGGAGCCTCGACGTCACCCGCCTCAGTTTCAGCGATCGCGCAATCTACCAGCTTTTTTCCGAACAGGATTTGGTGACCGCCGCCGCAGTGCGCAACGCCCTAGAACCTGGGGCCATTTTGATCCATGCCCCCCAACACCACCACTATGCGGCCTTAACCGGACGCCCCTCTTTATTGGCTGCCCCGATTTATGCCGCTTCTTATGGGCTTCATCCCCGCGAACGGGAAGCCGATCTCAAAAGTTTATACAGCACCAACTGTTCACTTGTGCGCCCCACTCTTCAGGCCCGGTATGCGGACAGGCCCTATTATTTGCTGTGGGGATCACGAGAAAAAGACTACTTTAAAATCCGTCAGCCCTGCCTGATTCAAATGTATCCCGCAATCTATACCCAAAGTGATCTGCGCATCTACCGCATCTTTGAACCCCAGAAAAAGCCAACTTTTTCACCTTATGTGCCAAACCCAGTGATCGCCCCCATGCCTTAAGGCATAGGATCCGTGCTGAGCAAACAGCTCAAGAGCACATAATTGGCGGTAATCAGCTTCCAAGCGCGGGACTCGGGGCGCACCCATCCCCCATGCTGGGCCCATCCCCCCCCTAAAGCACCCAGCAAGGTCAAGCCTGCACAGAGTACCCAAAAGAAACCCGGCTGCTTGAGCATGGGGATGGGGCCAAACAACAGCGGGGCAAAACTGCGGAACAGGCTCCAGCCCACACTTGTGCCCAAGATAAAACCCAATGGAAATGTACGCAACATAGGCTTCTATTGTGGCATATCTGGGCAAACGCCACCAAGGGAAGGTTTCCAACTCCGGGCAATTGATGGTAATTGGTGGAGAAGAATGCCGCCAAGGAAACACACTCCCTATGACACGTTGGCCTATTTGGATCCTGATGCTCTTGAGCCTGACAATGCCCGCAATGGCCCAAGAGCACATCAGCTTAATGTATACCGGCAACACCGATGGTCTGGCGTCGACCTATTCTTACCGCATGGGGTTGCCCTACCAACTGGCCACCGAATATGCTCGGCGTACCCAAGGGGTGAGCGATTTCCGCATTGCCAACACCTCAACCTATTTTCATTACCAGCAAACCTGGATTGGGGGCCCCCGGCTGGGAATTCAAGAATTGANNAACACAATCCCGACAGCCTGGCACAGCCGCTGTCGCGGCAACAAATCCAGGTTCTGGATGCCGACGATACCCTCAGCTTTGAACCCCTCCAACAGGCTTCGGACTTGGTCACCCAACTGGCTCCTTTGGCTGAAAGCAAGCGCAACCTGCGCAACCGCATCCGCCTTCAATCGGCCACCTTGTCCCTCTATCCCAATGGCCTTTGGAAACTTGAACTGGCCCCGCCCACAACCCCGCTCCCCNNACCCTGCGTTTTAAAGTCGAAGGGCAAAACACACCGGCCAGCCTGCTGATGCTCGGTAAACCCGCCGGGGAAGGTGCCCGACGCGTACAGCTCATGCGCGAATTGCGTGGCCCGGAACAACTCTTGGTCGATGGCGGCAATATCCTCGAAGGGCTCAGCTCCGTCGCAACGGGCCAACTGTCACGGCAGCGTGAGAACTCTCTTCAAGCCATTCAGAACCTGGGTTATGATGCCATTGCCGTCGGCAAAAATGAACTCCGTGGCGGGCTTGCACAACTCCAGCAAGAACAACAACAGTGGGGGCTGCCCCTGTTATCCGCCAACCTGTTACAAGCGGGCAAACCGCTCTTTAAGCCTTGGAAATTGGTGCGGCTTGGGCAAAAAAGTCTGCTCCTGATCGGCCTCACGGACGGGGAGGATGTACAATCCCTGCAAGAACAGGGCATCTTACCCAGTGACTTGAGCCTGGAACAACCCAGCAAAGCCGTGGCCGATGCCCTGACCGACGCTTACCTGCAACTGGGACGCACCCCTGACGTGGTCGTGGTCTTGACCAATATTGACGGGGACGGTTTGCGTGAACTGGAATATTTACAAGATGTCCAGTTGGTGCTTGGCAACAGCACGGGCCCACTGCGCCCGGTCAGTGAAACCGTTGAGCGCATTCGCAATAGTGAAGCGCGGCCCCTGATCGGCAATACCAACCCTTATGCTGTCAACTTTGTAGAACTCCAGCTTCAGGGCGATCGCTTGCGTATTCACAATCAAATTTTGCCGATTGAGTTTGATATTGATCCTGACCCGGAGCTGTTGTATGCCATTCAGCGGGTGCGCCAGGAATCATACCGGGATGCCCTCGACATCCTGATTCCCGATGTCCGCGATGTGGTGTTAAACAATCCCGCTTTGCGCAGCACTTTTTTGGCCAGCGAAAGCACCCGTGAAGCCGTACGCAATTTGGGGGCCACCGGCCGTCTCTCAGATGAAGAGGTATTGGCCCTCTATCCCCCCTATATGACCGCCGAATTTTTGGCCACCCTCGAACTGAACCTGATGTTGGAGCAATTGGGCAGTGAAGTGGCGGTGATTCAACGCAGCCGGGCCATGAACGCCCGTCTGCCCGGAGATCTGCCCCGCCTGATCGTTTATGAAATGTTCAAAGTCGATGATACGTTATTGCAATACCAGTTAACAGGCGCCCAACTGCGCAATCTGTATAAAATTCAAACCCTCCCGCTGGTCTTTGGGGGCCTCAGCAGCGATGGCGGCAAGGTGCGCAATCGCCCGATCGGTGACAAAGAATATTACCGCGTCATTTTGCCCTCCAGCGTTGCCGGACGCCATGAGGTGCGGGGCATCTTAAAAAGCGCCCCCGCCCGTGAGTTGCTTCAGACCCAAAGCCAAGGTCCGCCCCAACGCCTCTTTTTGCGCGATCTGGTTTTACAGGCATTGGAACAGTTGCGTACCCGCCCGGACTATGCCAATGCCTTGGCCCAGCTCATGACTCCCCAATGGCAAACACGCCAACCCCTGTGGAGCCTTAAGCTCGAAGGGTTACAGCTCAATGTCAGCGGTTATAATGCTTACAACAACAGCGCTTACAACGAAGTGCGGGAAACCCGCGTCACCTCCCCCAATAGCTTTACCTTTGGCGGACGTACCAAGGTGATCGCCAGTTTTGATACCGAAGCCATAGCCCTGAATAACTCCGTACTGGCTCGTTATGAAGGTTTATCCGTCGTAGAGAGCAACGGGCAAAATAAATTCACCGAAAACCAGGATGATCTGGTCTTGGCCAGTGAATTACAACTGAGCCTATTTGAGCTTTCCCTGCCCCAAAAGACGTTACAACTGACACCCTATCTCGAAGGCATCTACGATACCGAATTTACGCCCACGACCCAACCGGACGGAACACTGAATCCACGCCAATCCGAAGTGCGGGGCGTGCTGGGCTTGAGTATCCCTGCCGGCCCTCTGCTCAAACAATTCAAAGCAGGTCTGGCGCTGCGCCGCGATTTTAATGTGCCCAATAACCTCGAAGCCGGGGCCAATTTAAAGTGGGTGTACGAACAGCCCTTGGCCACCAACCTCAAATGGACCCATGACTTGGATGTCCGTTATTTCTTGCCCTCGGCCAACGACAATGCCACCAGCTTAGGCTTGATTGCCCAATGGATCACGGCTTTAAATGTGTCGTTAACAGATAATTTGGCCCTGCGCCTCTATGCGGATGCCTACCTCTTTCAGGGGAAACTGCCCAGCACTTCAGCCTTGGGTGCAAGCGTGATTTTAGGGGTCGGGCTCAATTATGACCGCATTTGGAAACCCGCTTATGAAGGATTCTAAGGGTATACTGAAACAGATTTCGCTTCAGGAGTGCACCTCATGAGTCTTTCTTTTGATGAAGATACGATTGAAAAACTGGCCGAAACCCTGCGGGCCGCCACCAACCAGGAGGAAGTCTTTGGGTTGGTCAACCTGCTGCTGGCTGAAATCCCCGAAGATTGGGTCAACAAAGAGGAAAACTGGCTGCTGATCGCTGATCGTTTAGAACAATATGGCGAAACCGATTATGCCCGCCTGTTCAAACTGGCCAACCAGTGTGCCTTCCGCTTGAGCATGCAGCGCTAAGGCCTATAAAAAAAAGCCGCCTGGTTAGCAGGCGGCTTTTTTGTGAATACCTTTAGGTTTTCTGGATTTGACCAAACTCGAGTTCGACGGGAGTCGAACGGCCAAAGATCGAAACGGAAACCTTGACTTTGCCACGCTCGGGGCTGACTTCGAGGATCTTGCCGTTGAAATCTTGGAAAGGCCCACTGGTGATTTTGACTTCGTCGTTGACCTTGTAATCGAATTCGATCCG
>DLGM01000206.1 GCA_002482705.1 Cyanobacteria bacterium UBA7694 | reverse complement strand
GCGACCTGATCGCCACATGCTCCAGCGATCTCAGCCGCAACTACCAAGTGGGCTTCAGATTGGCCAAGGGGGAAACCATTGACCAAATTCTCAGCACCCTTGATTATGTCTCAGAAGGAGTGCCCACCACCCGCAGCGTTTACGAAATGAGCCGCAATCAGGCGATTGAAATGCCCATTTCCCATGCGGTTTATCATATCCTCTACGAAGGATTGCCGCCCCGGGAAGCCATTGACCGCTTAATGGCTCGCGAATACAAATATGAAGAAGTCTTTCCCGGCTAGGGAACCTCTGAGCCCCCCGCCCCGTCTGGGAAGCGAACGTTATCAACAACAGGAACACCTTATGAAAAGCTTATTCACCCTCCTTTCTGCCGCTCTTGTGCTCCAGGCCAGCCCCGTCTGGGCTCAGGCCACCACCCCTACTCCGGTGGACATTGTACGCCAATCGATACAGTTTAAAGGGCCACAAAGCTTTGAAGGCAAACGCCGTTTGATCGTTTACCGAGGTGATATCAATAAACCGCTGGAAGCGGTTGCCACAATCCGTTTCCAGGATCGCCAGAATTACACCATTCAAATTACCGATCCGATGACGATTTCAGGCATTCAATTTAATATGAAAGATGGCGTTAATAGCGCTTTTTTCCCCGATGAAAAGCTTTTCTTGTTCGATGGGGACACGAGCACTTCCGACATCCCTGAAAAAGTCATTCTCGGACGCGTCACGGAGAATCTAGATTTGCTCCAAAAGAACTACCAGCTTGAGCGGATGCCTGATGATTTTGTACAGACGGTGCCGACCTATGTGATTCAAGCGACGCCCAAAAATAACTTCTTAACCCCAGCCCGTCGTATCTGGCTCAGTAAGAACACTTACCAAATTTTGCGCGAAGAGCGTTATTGGGGGATTGATCAGGGGGCTTATTGTGTATTGAACTATGATCTGTACAAACCCACTACCACTCCTTTAACGATTGCCCCGATCAAGCCGCCAACAGGGGTGAATGGGATCAATCTCAGCGGTAAACAAAAAAACTCTTTCTTAACCTATAAAACGGCTGTGGAAGCCGAAACTGCTGAAAAGATCAAGGTGATGGCTCCCAGCTATTTGCCACCGGGTTTTGCCCTCAAGAACGTGCAGGTATTCTCCCTGTTTGGGGCACGTATTCAGGTGCTCAATTATACGGATGGGCTCAATGATTTGCTGATCACGATTCGCCCCCAGCAAAATCTATTTGTGAATCTGATGGCCGGGGCCTTCAGCCTTAACCTGATCAAAAAGATTTCCGATTTGAGTTACCATGTGCCCAATAACTATTTTTCCCGTTCATCGGATACCCAAATAGCAGTGGCCTTTGGAGATATTCATCCTGCAGAGCTCAAAAAAATAACCGACTCTCTGCCTTTTGCATCCGCACCTGTGACAGGAAATTGACATTTTTGCGATCATTTGTTTAAGTTATGTAACGAATCTTTGCGAAGCCTGTCAGCTTGCTGTACGCCTGCTTAAGGATATTGCATAATGCTAATAAGCCACCCAATTTTCACAGTGAAGAGATAAGCAGACATGGATCAGTTTACGCTTACGGAAAACCCTGCCTCCGTAGATGTTCAGCAGCTTATGGATCTCTACCGCCTGATTCAAGGCGTTCCCGCTCCCACCGATCCCGCCTATATCGAAAAGGCCCTTGCCGGTTCCGACTATGTCATTCTTGCCAGTACCCGCAGTGGGCAACTGGTAGGGTGGTTGCGTGCCATCTCGGATGGGGTTTCTGCCACCTGGATCCCTGAAATGGTGGTACACCCGGAATACCAATTTTTGGGGCTTGATGGCAAACTGCTCGAAGCCTTGATTCAGCGTTATAATCACACCGTCATTTATATGCACAACGGTTATGACGCCTATTACCAGCGCCTCGCTTTTTACGAAAAGCTGGGTATTAAGGTGCGTGCCAATATGCTTGTGTGTGCGCGCGAATCCGAATAACGGGATTGAACGAAAAAAAGACGCTGATTTAGCGTCTTTTTTTATGACCTCAGGGGCTCAGCCCCTAAGGGGTTAAAAGGCCTGATGAATCCCGGCGCGAACTGTCCAAATACCAGGATCTTCAGTGCTCAAACGCTGCCGCCACTGTACGGTGCTAAACAGGGTGGTATTATCCCAGACCTTTACACCCACTTGCCCTTCATGGGCCATGATGTCGGTGCCGCCGAGTTGGTCTTCGACAAAGAGCGACAGGGAACCATTGGCTTCGAGATGTTTAAAGACATAGGCCACAAAGAAGTTGCCCGGACGGCGGGTGTGTCCCAGTTGGATACTGCCTTGATAACCTTGGCGGGCGGTGGTGGCTGCCAGGTTGTATAAATAGTCGCCCGCCAATTGCAGGGGGAAGTCGGGGCTAAAGGGCAGGGTGATTTTGAGGCCCCCGTTGAGCAGGGCCAAGCCCTCTTCGGTATTGCGCATTTCATTGCCGAGCACGGCTTCGCGGGGGACTACGACAGGCACAGGCAGGTTTTGTAGTTGGCTCTCGCCGACATACTGGTGATAGGCTGCGCTGGCGTCAATTTCCAGCCAGTTGGCGATCGTGAAGCCGGCATCAGCTTTGCCCGAGAGCTGTAAAATCGGCTGACTGGCATACCCTGAGGGCATATTGATCAGGAATTCCCCGGCGCTCAGAGATAGGTGACGCACCCCTGGAAGCACGTTGCTAAAGCTCAGGCGCTGCATGGCCCCTTCGGGCTGGACATCTGTGTCCATAAAAATTTCGGAATTGGCAAAGGTATTGCGGAATTTACCGGCGGTCACTTCTGCCCAGGGAGCAGGTCGCCAGGTAATAAAGAAGCGGTCGAGGGCAAACTCGACGCGGGCGTTAAAATCGCCCAAGCGCCACCAGGGGTTGGCCGGGTTGCGCAAGTTACCGACCGATAGGCGAGCCCCATAATCAAAGACATTTTGCCCTCGGCTATTGAGGCTGAGAGTCACCCGTGACTGGGGCGTGTTGATCAGGGCTTTGCTAAAATCCCCGGGTTCGGCGGAAGCCAGTTCATAACGCAGGGCAATGTCGCCACTGAGGTCAAAGGGGAGGCTCTTGAGCAGGGCTTGGGCAAAGTCGTCTTTGAGGCTCATTTGGGCGTCGGCCAGGCGGTCTGTTTCGTCACGTAACAGATCCAAGGCCTCTTGCTGTTCATTTTTCCAGGTCTCTAGTTCTGGGGCTAGGGCTGCGCGCAGACGGGCAATCAGGGTCTGATCTTCGGGGCTGACATTTTTCCCGGCCTGTTGCTGCAAGAGTTTGACCAAAAGTGCCGCCATTTCATAACGGGTGACAGGCCGCTCGCCTCGAAAGGTCCCGTCCGGGTAACCCAACTGAAACCCATATTTACTGCTCAAATCGCTGAGCGCTTGAGCGGCCCAATGGTCGCTGGGGACATCACTGGGGACTGTTTCAGCCCAAACGGGCAAGGACAGGGATAAGAGGCCTAACAGGGAAAGGGTGGAGAGGAGTTTCATGGGTTGATCCTTTGCAAATGAGGCTAAAAATCTTGGCGCAAACCGGTATACAAAATATACAGTACATCGACATCTGGTTGGCTCAGGCTGTGGCGTACATGTAGGGTGGTACTCCAGAAGGTTTTCCCTGCCAGATTGAGTACGCCCTCAAACCGTTGGTGCAACACATCGGTGCCAGCGGCATTTTCATCGACCATGAGTGAGAGGTTCGCATCCTGTTCGAGCCACTTGAGGGCATAGATCAGCTCCCAATCACCGGGGCGGCGATGGTTTCCCCAATGGGCTTCTAGCCCTAAGGCGCGGTTGCGATCTGCGGCCCCAAAGTTGTATAGACCGTCGCCAATCACCCGTAGGGGCCAGATTCCCTCAGGGGTCCAGGTAAGTTCTACATAGGGGTTTAACACGTGAAAGTCGGAGTCGAAACCTTGATTGGTGCCACGGTTGCGTTGACTGAACAGCCCTTGATAACCTTGGTTAAAGTTATAACGTGCCAAAGCATCGGTACCTAGATAGTGTACATAAGAACTGCCTAGCTCCAATGCGAATTCTGGGCTCAGCTTCCACGCGGTATCTAGCCTTGCCCCCAGCATCCCTGAGGCCATACTGGTGTCTTGTACGAGCAGGACCTGTTCAGCGAAAGCTGCCTGTAAACCTTGCCACCCTTCCTTGGTCGCTGGCCGCCACCCCAGTTGCTGGGTTGCACCGGTTAAGCTGACATCTTCGTCAAAGAGCAGCTCACTCTTGAGAAAGGGGTTGGGGGCTTTGCCAAAAGTCAGGCGTGTGGACCATTGCTCTCCCAGGGTCGGTTCATAGGCAATCATAAAACGATCCAAGGTCAGTGGCGCTCGGGGAATGTGATTGCCCCCAAAGGGAAACCAAGAGAGGTTATAAGAGTCATTTTCGTTGGTGAGGATGCGGATTTGCCAATCGAAGTCGCCGTGATCACCCGCCAGCCCGGCTCCCAAGCGCATTTGTACATTATTGCCATTGAGATTGCGGGTAAAGATGTTCTGGGGTTCAGAAAAGATGCGGGTACTCATGATGCAATAACGGACTGCCAAAGACCCAAACAGACGGATCTGGGCCAACTGTTGCTGTAAAGTGCTCAGGGTTTCCTGTTGGCGTTCTTGGGCATCATGGTGCAGGTCGCTTTGTTCTTCAAGGTTGTCTAGGCGCGTTTGGATATTTTCCAGCTCGCCGGCGAACTCCTGTTGTAACTTTTGAATTAGGGCCTGCTCTCGGGCACTGAGTAAGTGTTGATCGAGTTGGGTGAGCATCTGGGCAACCAAGGCCGCCATTTCGTAGCGGCTGAGGGTGCGATCTCCACGAAAACTGCCATCGGGGTATTTTAACTGGAGGCCGTACTTGTCTTGCAATTGTGTTAATGCAGGGCGCGCCCAATGGTTCATGGGAATATCCCCAGGGATTTGGGCCAAGGTTGGCAACATCACACCCACACTGAGTGCAAGGGCCGCAAAGAAGCGAAACATGATAAGACCCCCAGAAATATAAACGAGTCTGAGCCCATGCTGATGGGCTGAGGACATAGGGCCTTAGGCTGCTATCTCCTCAACCCATTGTAACGTGCTCTCTGGCAATGGCAAACGCGGGCGTTATTTCCAGTCTTCGTCGTTATCAACGGGTTCATCTGGGGCGGGAATAAAGTCGGGATCAATCAAGAAACGCTCTTGTTTCTTGAGGGTATTCCAGTCAAATTTGGTGGGTTTTTCAAGCGGTTTACCGGGCTCAATTTCCACCCATTCACCGGGGTTAACGGTCTGTTTATCCCCCAGTTCACCGGTCACTTCAACGACGCCATTGAGGGTGGTCACATGGCTGGTATTGTTGTCGCTGTGGGAAATAAACAGCTCGGTACCCACAATCGAGGCGACTGCGATCGGAGTGCGAATGGTCATGCGCTGGGCATTTTTAGGTTTTTTAATCCAGGTTTTGCCGCGCAGTAAGCGCATGTCTTGGGTACCGCGCACACGCAGCAGGGTATTGGAGCCCAAACGGGTGATGGCCCCGTTTTGATAACGGATTTCAGCCCGTGAGCGGCTGCCGGTGCGTACGGTTTGTCCATCAAACAGAGCCTGGTTGCGGAACGCTTTGCCCCATCCCTGATAACCCCGGGCTTGCACGGTACCAAAGGTGCTGGCAATGGCTCCAGCTTGGCCAGCGGCAGAATGACTGGGGGTAGCGGCCCAAAGACTGCTGGCTAGCACGATCAGCGCTAAAGCACTTAAAAACATAGGTTTGCGCATGGAATAATCTCTTTTCTGTGGAATCACGGTGTCTTCTGATTATAGCGCTCGCCTAAGGTTTGTGGCGTTGGGTGATGCACATTGAAAGTGTGATCTTGCGCAAAAACGACAAAAGCCCTTCAACTGAAGGGCTTTTGGGTGAGAGCGGGAGACGAGATTCGAACTCGCGACCTCCTCCTTGGCAAGGAGGAGCTCTACCACTGAGCTACTCCCGCATTTGATGCGCGACGCTCATCACGTACTCTATTTTACTTAACTCACTTTAAAGTGTCACTAGGATTGCCTCAACTTTTTCTAAAATTTAGAGGATTAACTTCTCAAGGACCTCTAGGCGGCGGGCTAAATTGTCAATTTGCTCTTTACAGGAGAAGTGAATATCCACCAATTCTGTGCGTGTTTCGTGTTGTATTTTGGTAATCCCGCTTTCTAGATCCTTAATTTGTATTTGTATTTTGTGGGACAGGTATTGCAGTTGATTTTCAAGCTCTTTAAGGGCCATTTGGTGTTGGTGTAACTTTTGTTCTTGTTGGCGATCATAACTTTCCACCTGGGTGGCAGTCGTGTGCTGGAGCTTGACGAGTTCATCGGTGCGACCGCGCAAATGCTCAAGTTTTTGGTCAATCAGTAAAAATAGGGGATCCATTCCTTCAGCGGAAGAGGTGGGTAAGGTCACAGGTATACCCTTTCGTTATGTACTTTCCTGCTCATTATAATCGTCAGCTCGGGGTTAGGAGCAGGGAATCAGAGCATGTTACATTGAAGGCGAGCTGCAACTGCAACCATTTTACCCAAGGAGCTCTCTTTTCATGCCAGCCTTTAGCCTCTGTGCCTACGTAACCGCTCTTCCTTCCCCTGGCCTAGAAACCTTTGCCGCAGGGGCTCAGGAGGTGCTGTTGATCAGCGCTGCGCCTCTGAAAGTATTGCCGCAATTCCCCTGTCCGATTCAGGCTTGGAGTGCGAGCCCGGAAACTTTGGCTGAAGTGTGTACCGAGGCGATCGCCCAAGCACAGAGTGAGTGGATCTGGTTGCTGGGGCCGGGTGAATACCCGAGCAGTGATTTGGTGGCCCAGATAGCGGCTTTTGAGGTGCCGGAAGGGATTCAAGCCGTTGCTCTGCGCTGTCAAAGCGAGCGCGATCAGGAGATTCAGATCCGCTTGGTACACCGCGATAGCCCTTTTCTCTTGGGCGAAGGCAGCCCCCCTTTTATATCAGGGCTTGATCCCCTGATTCAGAGTCACTGGATCCTCAACCGCACGGGTGCTGAGGTCTTTTCTGCTACAGCCCATGCTCCCCGTTCGCGTTTTTTATTGGGTTTATCGGCATTCCGCGCCCAATCTGACAGTCAAGCTTTGCAACTGTGGCGAACCTTGGCTGCTGAGCCTGCCACGACCTTTTGGCATTGCCTGGCTCATCTCTATCATATTAAGGTGATGTGGGAACTGCGCCAGCATGAGCGCGCTTTGGAGCTATTTGAACGCTATCGCCAAGAGCAGCCGGCCCTTGAGAAAATGCCCGGTTTATGGGTCATGATGGGGGTGATTGCCAATCATACGGGCCAAAATATCTTGGCGGTTGAATGTTATCAGAAAGTGTTGGAAATAGGCCGAACGCAAGACTTTTTTACCGCCAACCCGTGGTCGGAACGGGCTGATATTGAATGGAAGGCCCCCATGGGTTTAGGGGAACTCTATTTACAAGAGGGGCGTTTTACCCAGGCTTACCATTTATTCCAACAGGCCCTTGAAAAACTTCCCGAACATCCGGTGATCAAAGCCAGTGTCGTGCGCAGTGCCTTTTTGGCGCAACACTTAGAGGTTTTACCCGCCCTTTTGGCGGAAGAGGAGCTGCCCGGCATTGCCGCTCCTGTTCGCCAAGCGCTTTTGGCCTTGAGTGGTGCGGAAAGTCAAGCTGCTGAAACGATTACCACCGATTTTTTCGCTTTGCTCAGCAGCCCTGAACAAACGCTGCACAGCTTCAGCCTGTCGGTTGCGGTGGCCTGGAGCGTCCAGATTCTTCAACAGGGTTATTTTGCGCAGGCGCGCAGGCTTTTAGAGCAACTGATTGTGTATGTGCCCCAAGAGCATCAGCTCATCCACAATTTGGCCTATACCTATTTTGCGCAACGGGATTACATCCAAGCTGAGCACTTTTACCGTCAGGCGATTGCCCTCAATCCCCAACATCCCGAATCCCATATGGACTTGGGCAAAACGCTTGCCAATTTGGGCCGTATTCCCGAAGCCATTGCGGCCTTTGAAGAGCTGCTCAAGCGCTTTCCCCAACATGCTCAGGCCCAGCAGGCGATTCGCCAGTTGCAGGCCCAGACGCTGCCAATGGCCGTGGTGCTCCCACTCATGCCCGTTGCCCCTGAGCAACCCCCGTTTGTTTTTGTTTTCCCCCTGGCTCCGACCTGGGAAAACGGCATTGATCAGGCACTCAAAGCCTATCTGAGCGAATTTATTGCCGAAGATCGGGTCATCTTTGCCATTCCCGGCTCGGTGGATACCAGTTTGGTGGAAGAGGCTCTCCATTGGGCGCAAACACAATTTACGCCTGAGCTATTGCCCCCGGTGGCCATTCTGAGCGAAGATTTACCTTTGCCTTTGGGGCTGAGCACTTGGGTTTTACCCTATCGTGTGGCGCCTGCACCTGAAGTGTTGGCCGAACTCCAGGCTAGTGGCGTTCCGCTGCTGGCTCCCGGTCAGCCGTTACCTCGCGCTGGCGGCGATGTGCTGAGTTTGCCCGCTTTGTTTGTCACGAATCGTGAACACACCCAGCGCTGGCAAGAGGTCAATGGCGCCTCTTTGGCCCAGCTCATGCGCATGGCTCGCAACGGCCTGTTGCAACAGGCTTCGGCCAGTGCCTCCTCTGCGTGTGCCGTGGTGGCTCTCGAAAAACAGTTTCCGCGACGGGAGTCTTCACTTCTGGCTGGGTCTGTCTCTGATGCCCCCTTGCCCCTGAGTGTGTGTATGATTGTGCGTGATGAGGCTGCCATGCTCCCGGCCTGTCTCGACAGTTTAGGTACGGATGTCGCGGAGATTATTGTGGTCGATACCGGATCTCAAGACAATACCCGTGAGCTGGCCCAAAGTTATCCCCGCGTGCATTTGTTTGACTTCCCCTGGGGAGATAACTTTGCTGAAGCACGTAATTTTGCCTTGGCCCAAGCCCAATCTGACTGGATTCTCACCCTGGATGCAGATGAATATGTGCCGAGCGAATTTTTACCTCTGTTGCGCGAACATTTGCCTTATGTACCCCAAGAGATTGATGCCCTGGTGTTCCCGATTCAGGCCGTAGAAGCCAATGGCAAAATCATTCCTGCGGATACCTTGCCCGTACCCCGCTGTTTCCGCAACCATCGGGGTTATGCTTATCAGGGGCGTATCCACGAGCTGTTGGTGCCCCCGGAAGAACGCCCGATGCAGTACCTGTTTTTGCCTCATTTGCCCATTTTGCACCGTGGTTATCGCCAAGAAGTGCGCCATCACAAGGGCAAAGCACAGCGCGATCTGGCGCTGATGGAAGCGGCGCTGGCAAATGCCCCAGCAGCCCCGGACAATGCCCGTCTCTACCTGATTTTGGGCCAATTGCACTTACAGCACCAGCGCCTGGATGCGGCTGAGTCGGTTTGGCTCAAAGGTCTAGAGGTCATTCGCGATGATCTTCGTCTACGCAATACCTTGGCTACCCAACTGGGGGTGTTGTGGTTGCAGCAGGGGCGTCCCGAGGCTTTGCACAGTCTTTTATTGCGTTGGCTTGAACCGGATCTGTGGTTGCAGCTATTAGGGGCTCGTACAGCAGCGCTGTTGGGCAATAGTGCTCAGGCTGTTCAGGCTGCCCACCATGTCCTTGAGCAGCTTGAGCAGTTATTGCCAGAACAGGACCCGCTCCAAATTACCCCGCCCCGGCGTCAGGTCTTGTTGTTATTGGCGGAATTGGCAGAGGCTGAGCAGGATTCGGCCCAGGCCCGTTATTATTTTGCCCGGGCCCTCAAAGAGGGGGAAAGCACCGCTGAGGATTGGCAGGTGTATGCCCGGTTGCGCCAGCAGAGCGCATGAAAAATGGGCCGCAGCTAAGTTGGCTGCGACCCAGGCCTGGCACTGAGCCTCAGTGCTGGAGCCAATAACTTACTGATACTGGCTGATAAGCTAACTCCTGCATGGATAGCCAAAACTTTAGCGTAGTAGGGGTATTTCTACAATACCAGTTGGCCCTTTGGGAGTGCGTCACCAAAATGGTGACAAGTTTTGTCACCAAAATGGTGACAGGTTTTGTCACCATTGAGGCTGAAACGCGCTAATGGAGGGAAATAATCCCATGACGCTGACAGTAACGAATGAGATCATGGACGCTGTCAATGCGCAATTTGTCCATGCCACGGCGCAAATGGGTACGTACGGTGCTGCGGGTGAGCTGTAATTCATGGGCTAGCTGTTCGATGGTACGCCCTTCGGCAATCATTTTGAGGGTTTGTAGTTCACGGGCAGACAATGTTTCCGGAGATATATCAAGGGGGGTCTCGCGTAAAAGGGCAATCAGCTGACGCTCGATTTTGGGGTCAAAAAAAGACCCGCCAGCATAGACCTTTTGAATTGCTTTGATTAAGAGCGCGGGCTCAGACATTTTGTGAATATAGCCATCAATGCGATCGCGCATGAGTTTAGCCAACAGCGGGCCTTCAACAACCTCGCCGCTGTAGACAATCAGCCGGGCTTGTGGCACCTGACGCTTTAAGAGCGGGATGGCTTGATACCCGCTCATCCCATTTTCCAGGCGTAAATCCATGAGGATAATGTCCGGGGGGTTGGCCAAGGCCTTTTCAATCGCTATTTCAGCGGTCCGGCAGGCAGTGACAGAGACCGGATGGGGCAGGGAGTCTTCCCAAGCCAGGCGATCTTCAATGGCTTCTAACATGAGGGGGTGATCCTCACATACTAAGATATGTATCCGCTCACTCATCGCCAGATCTCTCTATTCTTGTGACGTATCTATCATACTGGATGCTTTTATCAGATTCAATAGTGCCTCAGAAATAAATCTAGCTTTCCAGATAATACCTGATCCCCCGGTTACTGTGATGATCCTGGTTACAGACTATAATGATTTATTGATAAGCATTTGAGCCCTTTGCCGAACGAGTGCTTGTCACCATTTTGGTGACAAAATCTGTCACCATTTTGCGCAATA
Source organism: Cyanobacteria bacterium UBA7694 (assembly GCA_002482705.1). Classification (GTDB taxonomy): domain Bacteria; phylum Cyanobacteriota; class Sericytochromatia; order UBA7694; family UBA7694; genus UBA7694. The sequence continues at coordinate 4,852 of DLGM01000206.1, read as the reverse complement.
AACATGTCACCATTTGGTGATATTTTTCAGCGCCGATCTATGTTACAACTAAAACTAAGGTATAAAGGCTTGTTAAGCGCTTAAAGTCTGTTGGTTCGCTCACATGAACTCACAGATTTTCTCCAGCAAGGGGTGCAGTGGACATATATAGCTGCTGACGCTTCCTGTGGCTCACAGAAACAGGCCCATCACCTCTGCTATCCGCTCCCCATCCGGGGAGCTTTTTTATTGAGATGTAGACAAGATTTTTACAGCTTTTGCCCAGACTTTGCCACACTTGGGCCATTTAGCGTTTGTTTCAAGCCAGGCCCTTTGTTAGAATAAGGGCAGATCTTTGCAAGGCCAGGAATCATGATAAATTCTTCTTCCAATATTGGTCGCACCGCCCCCCTTACCCCCATTCAGCGTCCCCAGACCCAAGCTGCTCCTGCACCAGCCCCGGCTGCTGCTCCTCCTACGGAAGCCAAACCAACGCTCAATCTCAAAGATGAAAATAAAGCCAAAACCTTTGAAGAGACCCCGATGGAAGAGGTCAATACCGCCAATTTTAAGCAGGAAAAGGCTGAAGTGGCCAAAGCTGCCGAAGAAATCGCCGGGGTATTGCGCTTAGAGGAGCCAGAAGAAGGCGAAGAAGTGGACGATACGGAAGCTGCTGAGGGGCCGGAAGAAGCCGAAAGCGCCTCAGAAACGGAAGCTTTGGAAGAGGGGGAAGCCCCGGAAGAGGCGGGGGAAGCGGAAGAGGCCGCTGAAATTGAAGCGGCTGAAGAAGAGGAAGAAGAAACGGGAACCGACAGCGACTTTGACGAAGAGCGGGAGTCAGAAGGTGCTGAAGAGGCTACGATTGATTTTGAGCTGCTCTATGGCCTGATTGAGAATGTGCAGCAGGCCCCGGCTTTTGAGTTAGAGCGCACCTGGAATTTATTCCTGCTCAAATGATGAGGGTTCATCCTTGGGGGTGAGCAATTCTTGAAAGACCACTTCCCCGGTACGCAGCATGCGTCTCACATAGGGATGGCAGAGGCCGCAGTTGCCACCAAAAGGAATGTGCTCTTGCAAGACTTCGAGGCGTTTAATTCCATGGGTTTGTGCGACCTCTTGCAGTTCGGCAAAGGTGCGTTGAAAACAGATGCAGCGATCAATAGAAAAGCCCATATCCGCATTGTATAGGCGGATTGGGCCGAGAAGTAAGCAGTTCTGAGAATTAACGGCGATCGCGCAAATGGCGGGGTACCTGTTTGAGGTCCCAGACCAGCCCCAGCCGGGCCATGCTCCACAGGACATAATAGGTGATATCAATTTCCCACCAATAAAAACCCTGACGCACTGAAGAGGCGTAGTAATGGTGGTTATTGTGCCAGCCTTCCCCGAGGGTGAGCAGGGCCAGCCAAAAGTTATTGCGGCTGTCATCTTTGGTGGCATAACGGCGTTGGCCCCAGGTATGGGCTAAAGAGTTGATGGTAAAGGTGCCGTGGTACAGGGCCACAGTCGAGATAAAAAAGCCCCAGATCAGCATTTGGGGGCCGTTGGTGCCCAAGCCTGGGGCAAATGTTTCTAACAGGCTTCCCAGGGCAAAGGTCAGGGCTCCCAAGGCAAATGGGGCCAGGATATGGTTCTGATCGAGCCAGCGCAGTTCAGGGTACTTGGCAAAATCGGGGATCAGGTTCCAGCGAATGGGTAAATTTTGTTGCAGGGGAATCCAGCCGATATGGGCCATAAAAAAGCCCTGCTGTTTGGGGGAGTGCAGATCCCCAGGTTGATCAGAAAAATGGTGATGGTGACGGTGATTGGCAGCCCACCAGAGGGGGCCCTGTTGGGCTGCAGAAGCACCTAACAGAGCGAGAAAAAACTGCACCCCCCGCGAGGTTTTAAACGAGCGGTGGGAAAAATAGCGGTGGTAGCCCCCGGTAATGGCAAACATCCGCACCCCATAGAGGGCTACTGCCATGCCGATCGCAATCGGGCTCCAGCCCACAAATAGCACCGGCAAACAGGCCAAATGCATGAGGGCAAAAAAGACCCAGGCAGTATAGCTATAAGTGGTGGCTGTTTGGGGCGGGGGGGTAACGATCTGAGGGCGGTGAAGAGTTTGTTGGGCCATGATTCTGCTTTCTGACAAAGGCTTTAGCTGGATGTTCAGCTCTAAAACCATTGTAGGAAGCGGCACAGCTTGCTTAGGTCATTGTTTCTTCGCTTCTGTCACCGTTTGGTCAAAGTTCGGTCACAGGTTGTAAGAGGCTTGCCAACGAAGGTTGTAACTGGTGTTGCGGACGCCAGCTAATCCAGCGAGCCAAAGCCTGAAGATTGGGAATCAGGCTCGTTTGGGGGGCTGCGGTAGTTGTAACTGGGCGATCTTGGCCCCATTCAGCCAAAAGCAGGGCAGCCAGTTCTGAAAGGGTCCAATGTTCTCCACTGCCGAGATTATAGGTTTGCCCATCAAAGGGAATGTGGCCCAGGGCTTGGGCAAAATACTCTGCCGCATCAGCTACGTGTAGCAGATCTACGCTTTCTGGGTCGAGGGCCAGGCTTTCGGGAGCCTGTAAACGTCCTTGCAGCCAGGGGAGAAGGCCCCGGCGCTGGCCTGGACCATAGAGGGGAAATGGGCGCAGGATGAGCAGCGGCAGTTGAAACGAGCGGTAAAAGCTTTCAGCCAACATATCGGCGGCAATCCGGGCCGCGGCATAAGGAGTACGCCCTTGCAGGGGATGTTGCTCATCCATGGGCGTGTACAGGGATTCGCCGTAGACCGAACAACTGGAGGTGTGTAGTACGCGACAGTCATTGGCCAGGGCGGCATGTAACACATTGAGGGTGCCCGTGACATGGGTGTCGATCAACTGTTGGGGGGCTTGGTGTTCGGGGGCAGCCACCAAATGGACAATCAGCGAGCAACCACGGGCATATTCCCGCAGTTGCTCGCCATTGCGCACGTCCCCGAGCAGCATTTCAATGTGCGGCCCGAGGGGGGGGTGGGGGCGATGGGTCAAAGCACGCACGGTCCAGCCGGAAGCCTGCAACCGCTGACAGAGGCGGGTACCTAAAAAACCGGCGGCACCGGTGACGAGCACATGACCCGGCACGGCTTATTTGCCCTGGAAGTGGGGAACGCGCTTTTCAATAAAGGCGCGAATGCCCTCGTTTTTGTCTTCGGTTTCAAAGACCTTACGGAAATTGTCTGCTTCGACGCGCAGGGCATTGGCCAAAGGCATTTCAATGCCCCGTTCAACGGCATCGTGGATCAACTGTTGGGCCACAGGTGCCTTGGCTGCAACTTTATGGGCAATTTCCATGGCCTTGGGCAGCACCTGATCTGCGGGCAATACGTGATTGACCAAGCCCCACTCTAAGGCCGTTTGGGCTGAGATCGGGTCGCCAGTGAGCAACATTTCTTTGGCGCGGGCAATGCCCACAAACCGGGTCAGACGCTGGGTGCCACCAAAACCGGGGATAATCCCCAGGTTAATTTCAGGCTGCCCCAGGGTGGCATGTTCAGCACAGAGGCGGATATCACAGGCCATGGCCAGCTCTAAGCCGCCGCCGAGGGCCATGCCATTGAGGGCACAGATCGACAGCTTGGGCATATTTTGCAGACGGTTCAGCGCAGCCTGACCGGTCAGCGCCAGTTCTTCCGCCTGGGCTGAATTCATGCCCATCATGGCTTTGATATCGGCTCCGGCAACAAAGATTTTTGGCCCGTGGCCTGTGAGCACCACGGCGCGTACCTGGGGGTCCGCTTCAATGGTTTTAAAAGCGGCTTCGAGTTCATCGACCACTTTGGGGCTTAAGGCATTGACCGGGGGGTGATTGAGCGTGACCAATGCCACCCCTTCGTTGACGTCAATTGTGATGAATTGTAATTCCATGTTTAGCTCCTTACAGCAGATTTTAACGGGTTAACGGGTGTATTACAGGCCGGGCTGTGGGCCTCGGTGTATTGCAGGGCCGCTGCGGCAAAGGTGCGCAGGGCCGATGTTTCAAACCATTGGGTGGTGGGGTTAAGGGGCAGGGGCACTCCCACGCGCTCGGCGGCCCGGGCAATTTCTTCGGGACGGAAAAACTCGCACAGAGCGGTGACCACATCTTCCGGTTGGGGCACAATTTGTTGTTCCATGACAAAAGCTTGAGCGACAGGAGAATCGGTCGTGCTCAGCACTTTGGGGTAAGTCTCAAAACCCCAGCCATAGGCCTGAAGCAAATCTTGGCACAGGCTGTGCATCCAGTTATTGTTGTGCACGGCTTCATTGAGCAGCAGAATGCGCCCTTGGCTGTTGCGGATATAGGGTTCCATATCTGCCAGGGGAGCGGGTTTGAGCGTGCGTAAATCGAGCACCGCCACTTGGCGGCCGGTTAAGAAACTGAGGGTTTCAGCCCCTTTCCAAGCCATGGGCATCATACGGCCATGGGAGAAAATGGCGGCGTAGTCACCTTCGCGGCGAACACGAGCGGTGCCGAGGCTGTCTTCTGGAATCACCAGCCCTTCGGGCCACTGTTGGACCCACAGGCCATCGCGCTGATCTTGGGCGGGCGAGGTGTAGTTAAACCAGCGGGTTTTGCCGTTGGTTTCGGTTTGTTCAAGCAGCTCTTTTTCGCCGGGCAACAGAGCAAACCCTGGCAGCTCTAGGTGTGCCAAGCCCCGTTGGGTGGCCGAATCGGTGGGGAAACCGGCATGGGCACGGGGGTACATAAAATGCACCGGGTTGGGGTCACGAATATCGGCTACCAACAGGGTTGCCACATCATTGGGGGTTGAAGCGGAAACGACTTTCCAGCCGGGCAGGCCCACCATTTCGTTTTCAACCGTTTGTGAGTGATAGAGGGCCCCTTTGCCGCTGAGGGCGCCATAGGCTGTCATAAT
>DLGM01000095.1:259-5873 GCA_002482705.1 Cyanobacteria bacterium UBA7694 | reverse complement strand
GTTCATGGCCGCCATCAGATCGCTGCGATTGGAGACGGTGGTGAGCGAAAGGGGATAATCGCGGCGATCGGAAAAGAGGACGCGCAGACGATGAAGCTGAGCGGGGTCGATGCGCACTACTCTCAGGCTTTGCATGGGGTCGCTGCGGCCACTGCTGTCTTTGGTTTCGTAGCGGTAAAAGGTCACCCCGGCACTCAAGGGCTGGCGACGATGGAGTGCGTAAGCATGGGGTGTCTTTAATGGGCGGGCCGGTTGAATCGGAGCTGGTGTTGGCAGGGGTTTTGCGGGGGTGAGGGGTTCTAAAAGTTCTGCAATATCCGGTGCGGGGATGGGGCTATTATGATTCTGGCAGCTAAATTCACCGCAGTTTGTCAGCAATAGGCAAGCCAGCAGGGGCAAAATTCGGCGCATTGCTTAGGGTAAATGGTACAGGCCAAAAGAGGCCCGGCCTAAATAGAGGCTATTGGCCGCTAGTATAGAGCTCTGAGGGTGAAAACAAAAGCCCGTGGTTTCGTCACTGAAGGTTCGGCTTGGTTGCAGGCTTGAGGTGTGAAAGAGGCGCACGGGTGCTTCGCCCCGAGGCACCGTTTCGCTCACATAACGACCTACCAGCCATCGGCCATCCGGGCTCAGCGCATATTCTTCCAAAGGGGCTGGCCAGAGGGTACGAAAGCGATGGGCCCACAAGTTCCAGAGTTTCACGCGCCATTGGCTTTTGCCCCCTCGGCGCAGGGCCGTGGGGCTGGTAAAGGCCAGGTATTGGCCGTTGGTACTGTAGCTCAAGGGGGGAGCACCGGGCAAAGACCAAGCCCAGCGTCCAGTGCGCAGATTGAATATTTTTAAGGTGTGCACCCGTGATTCGCTCTGCTCCGGGTCAATGACTGCGGCCAGATAATCACCGGAGGGATGAAAAGCCACTTCGCGCGCTGGAGGATGGCCAGGCATTGTGTTGGAGATCGTCGCCACATCCATGGCTGCTACTTTTTTTCCGGTTTGGGTGTTCCAGAGGTGGACGCTAAAAGTGAGGTTATAAGGCTGTTGGCCATCGGGGTAATCGAGGTTATTGCGCAATTTGCCTACGGCTAAAAAACGCCCGTCAGGACTAATCGAAAAGGGTTGATGAGCCATTGCTTGAGGGGCGTCTTTAATCACGCGCAGGGGGCGATAGTTGGCGGTATTCCAGAGGGTGTACTCGCCGTTGGTGGCCACGACCAAATAGCGGCCATCGGCGGAATAATTGGACCCCACCAAGGGCTCGTTGGTGGTGATGGTTTTTAGCTTTTGGTTGTTTTTGAGATTCCAGATTTGGCATTCGGGGCCATTGGTGATGGCGACATGTTGACCCGCACGGTGGAAACTGAGCCGACCGCTCACGTCACGCAATTGCTGTGAAGGCTTGAGAGGAGCTGCTTTGGCCATAGGTGCAAGCAAGCACAGGGTGATTGTGACGACAAGGTAAGAGAAAGTTTTCATGGCAGAGAACATTATAGCACCGTTGAGAATGGTATAATTCCAACGACATTTCCCGGAGAGGTCCCATGAAGAAGCCCACTGCCGAACCTTATGCATCCCCCCTGGTCTTGATTGGTGCCACTACAAGCCTGTCTCAGGTTCACTATTTGGTCAATGACCCTCAGCCGCTGTTTTATTGTCCCAGTATGCCGGACCGGTTCTCCCTTGATAAGTTTGAATATTTTGCACCCTATCTGCAACGCGGTAGCGTCAACTGTTATTTCAAGATTGTGAAAGCCGAACAAAAACAGCGCCGTGATATCTTTCCTGTGGGCCACCCTCAGTATCGGGATACGCCTGTGACGTATATCGTCCTCACCCTCGAAGATTGCACTAAATTGGCTGAACCCTTGCGCGTTACCAAGCGTATCAATAGCTGGCTGTACACCGATCTCGATAAACTTCAGAACGCCGACCGGGTTCTGCTGTTGCTCTGATCCCATGGCGCTGAGCGTAATTGTTGCCACCTCTCCCGGACGAGAGGAGAACCTGCGCTATTGTCTGGCCCAGTTAGCACGGCAAAATACGTTGTTTCCCTTTGAAGTGATCGTTGTGGATGACGGTTCTAGCGGTTGTGCTCTGATCTGCCAAAGTTGGGAATCTGGAACCCTTCAGCACCTGTGGCGGCCTGCAGATCAGTGTGTGGCCCGCTCGCGCAATCAAGGCGCTCAGGCGGCTCAGTACGAACAACTGGTCTTTATTGATGCGGATATCCTGTTGCATCCAGGTGCTTTACAGGCCTATGCTGACCATCTCTTTATGAAACCCAATTATGCCCTGTATGGGTATTATGGCTATCACCGCGACTACCAATCCACTTCTGTGCTGGTACCGGGTCGCGCGGTACACTGGTGCGACAAGCGCTACGAAATTTATACCCGCCAGGGTCTGACCGCCGCTCCAAATCTCTTGCGTTTTCCCCACGAGTGGGCTTGGAGTGGCAACTTTGCTCTGCATCGCGCTGCTTATCAGCAGGTCAACGGTTTTGACGAGGGTTTTGTCGGTTGGGGGGGCGAAGACTTAGATTTTGCGGATCGCCTGATTCGCCAAGGTTACCAAATCCATTTTGTGGTGGATGCGTGGGGTGAGCACCAGGTGCATGCTGTTGATGAGGTTTTTCATCAGGGAGGTCACCCGTCGGGGCACCGCTACCAAAGCCATTACACTCCGGCTCCTTATACCGTCCAGATTTTCCAGAGTGCTGAGCCGCTGAATCAGCTCACGACGGCTATTTATGAACATTATATGCCCCATGATCCCTTCTTTTTGCAGCAGCTTCAGCCCGGTTCATGAATCCGAAATGTTCGGTGATTGTCTGTACTTCGCCAGGGCGTGAAGCCAATCTGCGCGGGTGTTTAACCCTGTTGGCTCAGCAGCAAACCGATTTCCCTTTTGAGGTCGTGGTAGCCGATGATGGCTCAACAGGCGCGGAAGCGGTGTGTGCTGATTTTGCGAGCCTCTTATCGTTGCGTTATGTGTGGCGTCCCAATGACCGCTGTGTCAGCCGTTCGCGCAATCTGGGCGTACGCCATGCCCAAGGGGAAATGCTGGTTTTTGTCGACAGTGATGTGTTGCTGTGCCCCGGTGGTTTGGCCGCTTATGCACAGGTGATGCCTCAAGGTGGTTTGTGGTATGGCTATTTTGGCTCTCATCAGCGCGATTGGCGAGCATCCTCTTTATTATTGCCGAGGGCTCAAATCCAGTGGGCGGATCCCCGTTTCTTAGATGATCAGGGCCATTTATACCCGCAGCCACGATTGCTAACTTCCCCCCACGAAAATGCCTGGAGCGGCAATTTTGCCCTGCAACGCCGTGATTATTATGCATTACAGGGCTTTGATGAAGATTTTGTGGGTTGGGGAGGGGAGGACCTCGATTTTGCTTGGCGGGCTTGTCAAGCAGGATATCCGATTCATTTCACCTTAGAAGCCTGGGGGGAGCATCAGCCCCATCCGCTGAGCGAGCCCTTTCATCTCTTGCCTCGGGGAAAAATCTATCCCTTCCCGACCCACCGGGCGCCAGCACAAGCGGTGCGCTGTGTCTGTAGCCCCTTGGCTGCCCAAGCTTGGGAGCAGCGCCTGCATGATTACCAACAGGATTTAATTCGAGATAATTTTGGGTTATAAATCGTTTAAAATCCGGCAAGTCGAGGCTGTTCACGGCTATAATAATCCTGTAAGCTGAATTGCGTAGAGATGACACAAGGAGCGCTCCCATGACTGTAAAGCAAACTCTCCTCTCAAAAACCTTGGCCCTTGGCCTCGTTGCCCTTTCCCTGGTGGGCTGCGGTTATACTTCCCCCGAACTGAGCGTCAGTCTCCCATCCAGTTCCAATCAGTCTTACAACCCCCGTACCGTGAATGCTGCTTCCCGTCGCAGCACTACTTTACCTGGCCAACTGGTGGTCAAATTCCGCCAACCCCTTTCCAATGCCCTGGTGAGTGGCTTCTCCGCGCGTTATGGCGTGCGCGTGCTCAAAACGTCTTCTCTGGGCGCGATTTTAGTCCAGCACAATCCCCAGCTTTCCTCCCAGCAGGTGATGCAGACCCTGAAAGCAGACCCAGTTGTGGAATATGCTGAACCCAACGTCACCTTCCGTACCCGTTTTGTGGTCAACGACCCCCGTTCAGCTGATCAAAAAGGCTTGGGCATGATTGGGATGGGCAAAGCGTGGGACATCACTTTGGGAGATCCCCGGGTGGTGATTGCTGTGGTAGATACGGGCATCGACATGACTCACCCCGACCTGCGGGATAAGCTGGTGCCCGGTTTCAATGTGCTCTCTCCCGGTCAACCGCCCCAGGACGACAATGGGCACGGTACCCACGCCTCCGGGATTGCCGCTGCCGCTACCGATAACCGCACCGGGATTGCGGGCACCGCTCCCCGTTGCCGGATTATGCCCATTAAAGCCCTCAACTCTGAAGGTGGTGGTGATGGTTTCAGCGTCGCTACCGGCGTGGTTTGGGCCGTGGATAATGGGGCCCATATTATTAACCTCAGCCTGGGCGGCGAAGCCCCCCAAGAAACGTTGGAGCGCGCCATTAAATATGCTTTGGCCCGCAATGTCAGCGTGATTGTTGCCATGGGTAACGAGTCGACCAATGCTCTGCGTTATCCCGCTTCTTACCCCGGTGTCATTGCTGTGGGTTCCGTTGACCAAACCCGTAACCTCTCCAATTTCTCGAACTACGGCAAATGGATGTCAGTGGTGGCTCCCGGTAGCCAAATCCTTTCAACCATGCCGATGCAAAGTGTTTATATGACCTCTGCTGAAGGCTATATGAATGAATATGACTTCATGGACGGCACCTCGATGGCTGCCCCGATGGTAGCGGGTGTGGTTGCCCTGATGAAGAGCCGTCACCCCAACTTGACGCCAGCGGAAATCAAAGCCCGCCTCGAAGGCACTGCCCGTGACCTGGGAGCCCCTGGTTTTGATGAGCGCTTTGGTCATGGGCTGGTGGATGCGCCGCGCGCCATTCTCTAGGCCTTTGATTTCCCCGTTGTTCAGGGGCTGAAACGCTTCAGATCCGGGGCTCGACTGGCTATACTGAATACAGATGCCCCTGCATAAAGGAACTTGTTTATGACGCGTATTCCCTCGGCCCCGCTCACGGTGATTCCCGCTGCTGGCACCCAGCCTGCGGCTGCGGCGGTTCCCCCGTCTTCATCGCCTGCTCCGGCGGCAGCCCCGACCGCTGCTCCAGATGGGGTGAAGACGACAGCCCCGCCTGCCAGTGATGTGCCTGCCGTTGCCACTGCTTTGGCGGCAACGGCCCCTGTCGCTTTGACGGCCTCTGAGCTGAATACCTTGCTTAAAAACCCCCAGGGGTTGGCCACTTTTGGCCGGGTACTGCAGCGCAGCCCCGAATTAAAAGCCGCCCTGAAAGCCCTGCCTGAGGGTGACGCTGCAATCGCTGCCCTGGAAAAAGCGGCCACAGGCCGTACCAGCAAAGCTGACATTCAAAAGGTCCAGTCCTTTTTAGCTGCAGCGGGTAAAAATATCCGTTATGCGGGCCATCCAACCGGCATTGACGGCATTGTCGGATCGCGCACCCAGGCGGCACTCAAAAGCCTGATGCTTGACCATCTCCCCAAT
>DLGM01000095.1:0-211 GCA_002482705.1 Cyanobacteria bacterium UBA7694 | reverse complement strand
CCCCAAGCCTGTGGCTGCCACTCCCCCGACACCTCCCACTGCTCCTGTGGCCGATGTGGCCCCATCCCCCCTCAAGGTGGCAGATATTGATGCCCGTTTGGGCGAAACCCGTCAGCCGCTGAACGCTTTTGCCGCCGTCATCAAACAAGATCCACGCCTGCGCGAAGTGCTGAGCGCGACCCCGCGCGGGGCTGCTGCCCTGGCTGCCCTT
>DLGM01000378.1 GCA_002482705.1 Cyanobacteria bacterium UBA7694 | reverse complement strand
TGGTGCACATCAGCCGTCAGGTACAAGAACGGCTCCAGCAACAGCTCGATCTGCCGGTGGCGTTGGCGATGCGCTACGGCAACCCCTCGATTTTAGACACCCTTAAAGCGCTACAACAGCAGGGCATTGACGATCTGTTTGTGATTCCCCTCTACCCCCATTACGCCATGTCGAGCTACGAAACGGTGGTTGAGCGCGTTAAAGAAGTGCTTCAACAGCTTAACTACAAGCCCCATATGCGTGTTTTGCCGCCGTTCTTTGAAGAGCCAGCCTACATTCAGGCCATGGTCGAAAATGCCCGCCCGCACCTCGACTGGGACTATGACAAAGTGATGTTCAGCTACCACGGCATCCCCGTGCGCCAGGTACAAAAAGTCGATCCGACTTGCAAACACTGCACCGGGGGGCCAGAATGCTGTGAATTTGCCCCTCCTGAAGTACTGAACACCTGTTACCGGGCCCAGGCCCTGCACACCACCCAGGCCGTAGCCAAAGCTGCTGGTATCCCCGAAGACAAAGTGATGATCACCTTCCAATCCCGTTTGGGCCGGACTCCTTGGCTCAAACCTTACACCGACCTAGAGCTAGAGGTTCTGCCCAGCCAAGGGGTCAAGAAACTGCTGGTATTCTGCCCTTCGTTTGTTTCCGATTGCCTCGAAACCCTCGAAGAAATCCAGATTCGCGGCAAAGAGTCGTTTATTGCTGCCGGGGGCACCGAGCTGCGCCAAGTACCGTGCTTGAACACCCACCCGGTCTGGATTCAAACCCTCAAAGGGTATGTTGACGAGGCCTTTAGTTTGGTTCCCACAAGTTAATCCCAGGAAAACTGACCTTGCCTCAAAAAAGTGGACACCTGAGAAGATCGTTTTACACTTAAAACCGATCTTGGCTCTGATCGCTAAACACCTAAGATGTAAGTCATCTATTTGCTTCGAGCGTTGTTTTCATCTATGCTAAGGGTGAATAATTGTTTTCACAGTCAATGGCTTCCAGGTAACAGTTTTTTGGGTCTCGTAATTGTTTTTTAGGTGGTAGAGGGAAATTCAAACTTTAGGCTATCAGGCGCTGATCAACAAGTACCAATTGTATGCTATTCCGCATTACCACACTTCCTACCTTACTGCAGGGGTCCATCGGGTCGAAAGTGATGGCGGGAATCTCTGCACCTATTACACCCCTACTTATTGGCCGGGAGATACCGATTGTGAACAGCTTGTCTTTGCGCTGAAGTATGAAGGCATCAATCTGGCTCTTTTGGCTCAACTGTTTCAAGTGATTTCAGCGCAGGAGGTGTGTGCCTATGTGCAGGCCAAGCCTACGGGTAAATACGCTCGGCGACTCTGGTTTTTGTATGAATATCTTACGGGTCAGCAGCTAGATCTGCCCGATCTAAAGCAGGGTAACTATCTTGATTTGCTAGAGCCTGAAAAGTATTACACACGTGTGACACCTCTCAAGGTATCTCGTCAAAGAATCAATAACAATTTGCTTGGCAACACACAATTCTGCCCCTTAGTACGTAGAACCCCCTTACTTCAGCAGTTTGAACAGAAAGACCTATCCGCGCAATGCCAGAGCTTGATTGCAAATTATAACCCCCAGTTGCTGAAACGGGCTTTGAGCTATTTGTACACCCGTGAAACCCGCTCCTCTTTTGAAATTGAGCATGAATCTCCATCAACCGACCGTCAGGAGCGTTTTATTCGACTGTTGCAACTGGCTGAAAAACAAGATTTCTGTGAAAAATCGGCGCTTATTGAGCTGCAAAATCGCACCGTTGATCCTCGTTTTCAGGACAATGACTATCGTACAAGCCAAAACTATGTGGGTGAGAGCGTTCATTGGCAAAGAGAAACCATTCATTTTGTTGCCCCCAAACCAGAAGATTTGACAAATTTGATGGCCGGTTTGATTGCGGCTCATCAGGGAATGATTCAGAATCATCTCTCCCCTGTGATTCACGCTGCGATAGTTGCTTATGGATTTGTGTTTTTACATCCGTTTGAAGATGGAAATGGCCGAATTCATCGTTTTTTATTCCATAATATTTTGGCGATCCGCCAGTTTACACCTCAGGGGATTATGTTTCCTGTATCCGCCGTACTGTTGAAGGAGTCAAAAGCCTACGAAAGTTCCCTTGACGCTTTTTCTAGGCACTTAATGCCTCTGGTTGACTATAGTTTGGATGAGCTAGGCCAAATGCGTGTCCACAACCCAACAGCTTTATGGTATCGCTATATCGATTTTACTTCTCAAGCGGAGGCTCTCTTTCAATTCATTGAGCAGACTTTGGAGCAGGAACTTAAGTCGGAGCTGGAATTTTTATTGCACTATGACCAGTGCAAACAGGCGATGCAGATGATTGTGGATCTACCGGATCGCCAACTGGACTTATTGATTAAATTTTTGCTGCAAAATCGAGGGGAACTGTCACAGGCCAAACGCCGTAGCCATTTCCCGCTTTTAACCGAGAATGAGATTACAGCCATGGAACAGGCCTTTCAAACTGCGTTTAGCAGCTCTTTTCCCTAAGATAGGCTGCCGCTATCTTCCGTTTCACCACGTTGTCATTTTTTAAAAGGCCAGGCCCGCCATCATGGCGGGCCTGTGCGGTGGGCTTATTCAGCCGTGGCTTCTTTGGGCGTTGGGGGCGATTCCTTGCGGAAGCTGAGCCAGTGTTCTTCGGGCAGCAATGAGCCCAGGAAGATCACCAGCAGGTTGAGCAGCACAAACCCGGCCAATCCGACAAAGGCCTTGTCGGTAAAGCCGTAAGAGTGCAGGCCCACGCCCAGCATATTGACTCCAAACCACGACCAGGCGGTAATAATATTGCCGCCAATGGCCAACAGGGCAATGCCGCGCTTTTTGGCCAGGCCACCCCAGCGGGCATGTAAAATAATGGCGTCTGGGTCGAGATGGGCATTATCGGCATTGCGCTCTTTCTCTTCATGTTGGTCGTCCATTTGGCCCGCTGCCTGTGGGGCGTGGTCCAAGACATTGACTACACTTCACGCCTGTTTTTAGCCGCTGCCTTTACTGGCCTGACGGGGCTTCTGGTCCATGGCATGGTGGATACCATTTTCTTCCGCCCGCCCCTGCAAATTTTATTTTGGTTCTTACTTGCCCTGATTGCGATTGTGAGCCGTGATGAACTCGCCTATCAACATCAGCTTACGCGATAGCATTATCCAGATCGGCCATTTATTGGCCCATACCACCAATGTGGCGCAAACGGATGATGTCTTCGACGTCAATTACCTGATCGACTTCCTCGCTTTCCGGGTCGGTCAGGAATACCCAGCGATCCCTTGTAAAGCCGGGTGCAGCCAATGCTGTATCGACTCCGGTCTGCCTCGCACCACGGCTGCCGAATGGGCCGTGATTTATGTGTATCTCAAAACCCAGATGCCAGCCGAAGTCGTGGCAGATGTATTGGCCCGCAATGAGCGCCTGCACCGCAGCCAAATCCCCCTGTTATTACAAGAGCAGGAACGCATCCAAGAACCCCTGAGCAAAACCCCCATGCCCCCCATTGGCTGCCTAGAATGCCCCTTTTTACGCGACCAGATGTGCAGCATTTATCCAGTACGACCGGCTATCTGCCGGGGTTTTGGCAACTTTACCTTGCGTTTGCCTGGCCGTGACCCAAGTGTTTTTGCCTGCCAAATGGCAGCCGATACCCTGCTCGAAGACTTACAAGCACGGCAGATCGCAGGGCTCGAACTGCCCGCTTGGAACAAATTCATTGAAAAGGTATATGCCCTCAACCAAGCCTTTGGAGGTGTTGCAGCCACCTTGCCGCTGTGGCTGTTTAGCCACCTGACACCGGATGGACACCTGGGAGATAACTGGCAGCCAACGCCCGATTTTGAAGCCCTTATAAGCTAAGGCTTCTTCTTACTGGCTACAACCTCGTTGCTGGCCCAACGTTTTGCGGGTGAGCGCAAGCGTTGGCTCTCTGCATCATAAATATCTGAGAGCACTTCCAGAGTGAGATAAGTGCTGGAATTGGGGTCAGAAGAGGAATAAAGCAATAAATCCGGGTGCTCAGCAGGAGGAACCAAACGCACAGCAGAGACAGCATCAAAGGTCTGGGGCGTAGTGGCACTCCAAACTTGATTATCCTGACTAAACCATTCGACTGTACCAGCACCTGAAATTTCGTCGCCCGCAGCATTATGCGTTAGATCGCCCCAGTTAAATTCGGCCACTAACGTGGCATACCGGGCAAATGAATACTTATGATAAAGGCTCACCCGATAATTGCTCGCATGCAAAGGGCTGCGCTGTACATTATCATTCAGTTGTGGATGAGCAGCACTCAATACCCCCCAAGGTGTGACCTTAGCCAAGGGTGTTGTAAAATGAGCAACCAACCCGCCCCCATGAGCCTGGATGGAGCTCAATTCGAAGCGCTTGGTATTGGCCTGGAGCTTAATACGCACATAATCCTGAGCCCCCGTTGAACTGGCAAACCAATTTTGTGCAACGGTCTTGCCACTCTGAGTGCGTAATGTATGTGCCTGTCCCCCCGAATAAAAGCTCAGCGCATAAGCGGGCGCAACACCTGGATCAGCGTCATTGGGCAATGCCAGCGAAGCTCGACGCGCAGTCCAAGTAAAAAGATCTTGGGATTCATTCCAGGTTAGGTTAAAATCATGACTGTTAAGGAGACGTGGCTTATCTGTCATAGGCTGAGCCGGAGAAACAGGGCGAGGTAAGCTTGCAAGCGTCTCAAATAGTTTTCGTGACGACACTTGCAAATGCAGCATGGCATCTTGGTGCACATGTAAAGAAAGCGCATTTTTGATGCTTTCTGGATCCATGGGCTCACTAAAGCGCAGCGAGAAACGCAAATCAGAGGGGTCCAGGGTATTGACGTTATTAGCAGCGACTAATGCCACCACATGAGGGCCTTCAATCGGCAGTGTAGCAGTCGGAGAAGGGGTCGGGGTAGCCAAGGGTGACGGGATGGGGGAAGGCGTAGACTCTTCTTCTAATAAAAATACAGGGGCCGATGCAGAAGCTGAGGGCTTTGTACTCGGAGTCATGGAAACTACTGGAGTGGGGATTAGTGCCGTAGGAGTGGATTCAGGGCTCGGTAATATATCTCCCGAAACAATGGGGTCAGAAGCACAGGCCGTGAATAAAAGTAATATCGAAAATGTATAGAATATTTTCATAAGATAGCCCTTTGTATACTCTAGAGATGAGAGGGTAAATATAAAAATAGCATACCTTGTAAACACCCAAATGTAAAACACAAATTACGACATAGGGTGCAAAATAAATATAATGCGACTAAGTAGCTTGGCGGGTGCTCCAACGTTCAATCAGGGTTAAACCCGGCCCCGTCATAAAAGTGCTGACTAAGGCAATGGGCCTATTTATGCACGATCAGACCGAAAGGTCTTTGTTTCTTCTCACAAAAGAGCAAAAACAAAGACCCTTTAAACACATACAGGGGAACGCGCCGCCTGCTATATGCGCTATTTGTGTTTATTTACCCGTTGCAGGCGAAAGAGTGAAAATTTCGAAGCCGTCATCCGTCACCAGCAGGGTATGTTCAAACTGAGCTGAAAGCGAACCGTCACGGGTCACAGCAGTCCAGCCATCGCCAAGTAGCTCGGAGTGATAGGTGCCCATATTGATCATCGGCTCAACGGTAAAGGTCATGCCTTTGCGCAGCATCGCCCCGGTATTGGCGAGGCCATAATGGCGCACCTGGGGATCTTCGTGGAAACCCCGGCCAATCCCGTGACCTGTAAAGTCACGTACGACCGAATAACCATGGGCTTCAGCATGGCTTTGAATGGCGTGGCCAATATCGCCCAAGCGGGAGCCGGGCTTAACAGTCTGGATACCGCGCATCATACACTCATAAGTGACTTCAACCAGCTTTTTCACTTCATCGGGGGCATCCCCGACAATAAAGGTGCGATTGGTGTCGCCGTGGTAGCCTCGGTGGGCATAGGGGAAATAGTCACTCTTTTTGCGGCTGAGGTGCTTGCGAATGTCTTCGGCGGTGAAGTCGCCTTTATAAACGGTCACATCCAAATTGACAATATCGCCATCTTGCAATTTGCGTTTTTTCGAAGGAATGCCGTGGCAGATCACCTCGTTAATAGAGGTGCACAGGCTTTTGGGAAAAGGGGGGTTTTTGCCATAAAACAGCGGTGAGGGATAACAGTCATGGCTGAGGGCAAAATCGAAACACAACTCGTTGATTTCTTCGGTGGTAATGCCGGGCTTAATATATTCGGAGAGCATGTCCAGCGCAGCAGCGGCAATCCGGCCACTTTCACGCATGCGGGCAATTTCTTCCTGGCTTTTAATCTGAATCATGGAATGGGCCTTTCAATAACGAGCCAAAGGATATGTAGCTCTTCCTCTATGTTACGCGCCCCCGGCCTGGGCCGCAACCGCAGAGCGAGCGCGATACAAGAGCTGCAAACCAAAAAAACCGGGGGAAATCGCCCTCAGCAAGGCGCGTATCCCAACCTGTACCCTTGCTGGAAAATGGCGGGTCAGCTTACCTGGCGGCAACGAGGTCTCAACGGTGGCCACTTCCAGTACAAAACCGTTGGCCTGTAACAAGCGCTGACCACTGTCAAAGGTGAACCAGCGCAAGTGGGTACGATCCATCACCCCCATCTCGGTGTATTCAAAGCGGCCCCAAATCAAGGGCCAACGGCTGCGATAATGCATCAGATTAGGCAAAGCAACCACCAACACACCTGTAGGGCTCAAACGGTCATGAAGTTGCCGCAACAATTGGGCCGGATCGGCAAGATGTTCGAGAATATGGGAACAAAAAATCAGATCGTAACGGGCGGAAAGCGTGATCGGCAAACCCTGCTCAAGATCGTGGACCCACACTTGGCGACAAACGGCTTGTGCCTCCTGTGCTTCCAGTGCTGAACGGGTCAGCCCATCCACCACCCATCCCTGAGTCTGCAATAAACGCGCATTGTCTCCGGCCCCACAGCCCAAATCCAAAGCGAGCCCACACGATTCAGGAATCAATGCCAGTGCAGGAAGATTTCCCGCGTTGCGATAGACCGGCTCAGGGGCATTTGGAGTGTGAATCATAGATATGTTACATTAATATGACGAAATTTTAAAATTATCATGAAATAACCTGTGCCCAAACCTCGCTAAAAGTGTTATAACCAGTATAAAAGAAGCAGAGCCGAGCTGGGATAACCCAGCCAAAGGAAACCTATGTTAACGACTGAGCCCGCCCTTGAATTCAGCCCGGAATATCCGGAACAAGCCTATATTCTCAATTATGTGCAACGCACTGATGCCCCAGAGTTGCATACCCATTTGGCTTTGGCACTTGAAGCTGCGCGTCAGCAAGTCTTGGCAACACTCCCCCCAGCCCCAGACCTAGACGAGGCACTGGCCGAAGCCGTGGCAGAAATCATCACCCGCAGCGAACTACAAGAAGAGTATACCCTGCGCATCCAAGCCTTGCGCAATCAATATCGCCATGATCATGCGGCCCTCGAAGTGGAAGTACGTGCCCTCGACGAGGAATACGCCGAATTACGGCGCTTGCCCGGTTGCCATGACCTCAGCGATGCCGAACAACAGGCCGTGCTGGCCAATATCCTCGCTTTGGCGGTGAACCGGCATATTGAGCACACCCTCTCACAACTCACCTAAGCCCATAAAAAAAGCCTCCCGGTATTACACCGGGAGGCTTTTTTTGTCCTCAATCCACCGTCACTTGGTACTTAACAACCACACTC
>DLGM01000120.1:4055-7342 GCA_002482705.1 Cyanobacteria bacterium UBA7694 | reverse complement strand
CCGGAATCGGCATCAGAGGTCATGTGCCCCACGTCGGTAAAGTTGATAATGTGGTGTACCTCATAACCGATATGGGTCAGCAACTTCTTGAGGATATCCGGGAAAATATAGCTGCGCAGATTGCCAATGTGGGCGTAGTTATACACTGTCGGGCCGCACGTGTACATTTTGACCAGCCCATCGACCATCGGGGTGAAGGTCTCTTTTTGGCGGTTGAGGGTATTGTAGAGTTTGAGGGTGTGCATAGCGGCTCCGATAGGGGTAAAGATCTAGCATCCATTGTACCCGGTTTAGGCTCAAACAGAGCCTCAACTGGACAGCTAAAAGTAGGAAATGCTACACTGCAACTTGATTTGCAACACATTTCACCCTACCAGGAGCCTCCATGAAACGTCTATTCATCGCCGCCGCTTTGGCCTTTTCCGCAACCCTCACTGCCACCCCGAGCCAGGCGGAAACCCTCGAAGCCGTAGCCAAGGTGTGGATCGGGGCCAACCAAGAAGCGGAAGACCTTGAAATTATCGGCAAGTCGGAAAGCAAACGTTTGGCCTATGCCGAATGTGTGGCTTTTCTCAAGCGTCAGCCCCAGTTCAAGGATACCCCGCTCTCAGACAAGGATTTTGAACTGCTTGTCTCGATGCTCTCATCTGAAGTGATGGTGTTTAAACCCTTTCCCATCTCTGAAGGGGGACGCCAAGGTCTGCAAATCAAAACCAAAATCCGCATTAACGAATATAAAATCCCTGACAAACCCGAAGAATACCTGGCGGACAAAGCCTCGGGGCTGGTGTTTTATAAAATGTTCGAAACCCAGCAACAAAAGCTCGAAAGCGACTATCGCACCTATTTGGGCCGTCTCAGTCAAGCCACGGATCCGGCCTATGTGCAAATGCTCAAACAGCAAGAAGGTAATCTTTTGCGTAAACGGGCTCAAGCAGCCAGTCTGATCGATGAGGCCGATCGTTTTAACAACAATGGTGAGCAAGAGCGGGCCATCAAACTGTTGGATCAGGTTGTGCAACAAGACCCCAACAACCCCATGGCGTACATGTCACGCGCAGCGGTTCTGGGTGAGCAAAAGAAATACAACGAAGCCATCCGCGAACTGAGCCGCGCCATCGAACTGGCTCCCAAAGAGTCGGTCTTTTATTATTTGCGCGGCAACTACCACTTCATGGATTCGTCAATGTCATCCAACTCGAATGCACTGGCCCTGCGCGACGCCAATAAAGCCATTCAGCTCAACCCGGAGTTCGCCGACGCCTACAATATGCGCGGCTTCATTCACAAGTATTACACCAAAGACTGCTTCAAAGCCCTGGAAGACTTTGCCCGGGCCTGTGAGCTAGGGGCCAAATATTCCTGTAAACAGCGCTCCTGCTA
The DNA here is from genome assembly GCA_002482705.1 of Cyanobacteria bacterium UBA7694. Classification (GTDB taxonomy): domain Bacteria; phylum Cyanobacteriota; class Sericytochromatia; order UBA7694; family UBA7694; genus UBA7694. The sequence goes on along the minus strand of DLGM01000120.1, from coordinate 5,959 downwards.
AAGTTTAGGGCCAGCCTCCCAACCAACACATCCTTCCCATGAAACTCACCCCGCTCCTTATTGTAACTCCGTGGGTTTATGAGTGATTCCCCGCCAAGATATCGTTGCATATGACCACTTAGCCAACTGGACAGGCAAAGCAGGCAATGCTAGGCTATTATTATTTTTCATCCCATAATCTCCCACCCAACTTCACTCAGGAGCTGCCATGAAACGTTTATTGCTCGCCACTACCCTCGCCCTTTTTACCTCCTTCACGGCAGCCCCCAGCTTTGCAGAAACTGTGGAAGGGGTCGCTAAAGCGTGGCTCGCGCCCAATCAGGAAATCGAGGATGTCAGTGTTCTGGCCGAATTCGAAAGCCAGAGGTTGGCGCTGGCACAGGGTGTTGCCTATCTCAAAACCCTCCCGCAGTTTCAAAACACAACCCTGTCAGACCAAGAGCTGCTGCAATTAGTATCCTTGATCTCCTCGGAGGTCACCACCTTTAAGCCCTTTCTCATTTCCGAAGGAGGGCGCTCAGGGATCCAGATTAAAACAAAAATTCGCTTGAATGAAGACAAGATCCCGGAAGAACCCGAAGCGTATTACACCTCTAGCCAAGGCTCCTGGATCAGCGTCAATAAAACCGTTGAGTCAAGCACAAACAGCCTTGAAGAAGCTTACCGGGCCTATTTAGCCCGCCTGAGCCAAGCCACAGACCCGGCCTATGTCAAAATGCTGAAACAACAGGAAGGCAGCGCCCTGCGCAAGCGCTACCAAACCAGCAAATTATTGGAAGATGCAAGCCGTTTGAGCCTCAAAGGCGAACATACACGGGCGCTCAAATTACTGGAACAGACCATCGCCCAAGACCCCAAAAACCCATTGATCTATATGACGCAGTACGCAATCTTTCAACGACAAGCTAAATACGCGGAAGCAGCCCGCGCCCTCACTTCAGCCATTGCCGTCGCCCCGAAAGAGCCCATGTTCTATTATTTGCGCGCCAACGCCTATTTCATGGAGCAATCTTCTTCATCAAGCGCCAATGCGCTGGCCCTTCAAGATGTAAATAAAGCAATTCAACTCAACCCTGAATTTGGGGATGCTTATAATTTACGTGGGTTTATTCACAAGCTGTATACCAAAGACTGCTTTAAAGCCCTCGAAGACTTTAAACGGGCCTGTGAACTCGGGGCCAGTTATGCCTGTGACGAGCGCTCCTGTTAAAACAGTTACAGTACTCATGCCGTCCTTGCCCGTCGCCGGGTAACAAGGCAGCCCATTCTCGCACTTTTTCTCACAAATTCCCAATATTTGTGATGTATGCGGCGTGTAAGTGACGCGTGAGAAAGTGTAGAATAGACATTATCTAGCCGATTCAAAGGATGTTCTCCGTGCAACCACTGGTTCCCCTTCAAGACTGGATTCCCAATTTGACCCACCCGCTTGTGATTGCGGGCCCCTGCTCTGCTGAAAGTGAAGAACAGGTCATGAGCGTGGCTCGCGAAGTGGCCAAAATTCCGCAGGTGCGCATGTTCCGCGCCGGAGTATGGAAACCCCGCACCCGCCCCAACAGTTTTGAAGGCATGGGGGCTACGGCCCTGCCCTGGATCACCCGTGTCAAAAAGGAAACGGGCCTGCTCACCACCGTCGAAGTGGCCAATGCCAAACACACGGAACTGGCGCTCGAATTTGGCGTCGACGTGCTCTGGATTGGCGCCCGAACCTCGGCCAACCCCTTCTCGGTGCAGGAAATTGCCGACGTGCTCAAAGGTGTGGATATTCCAGTCATGGTCAAAAACCCCGTCAATGCCGATTTGGCTTTGTGGATCGGCGCGTTGGAGCGCATCTCCCAGGCCGGGATCACCAAGCTGGTGGCCGTACACCGCGGCTTTTCGACCTTTGAAAAAACCCGCTACCG
>DLGM01000120.1:0-3992 GCA_002482705.1 Cyanobacteria bacterium UBA7694 | reverse complement strand
GTGAGCCACATTGGCGGCAAGCGCGAACTGATTTACCCGATTGCCCAAAAGGCCATGGACATTGGCATGAACGGCCTGATTGTCGAAACCCATATCAGCCCAGACACAGCCTGGAGTGATGCCGAGCAGCAGATCACCCCAGAAACCTTAGGGGATATTCTCGCCGAACTGGATGTCCGCCGCAGCCGCATCGAAGACCGGGCCTTTGAACAGGAACTCGACACCCTGCGCGCCCAAATTGACCGCGTTGACCAAGAGCTGATCGAAGCTTTGCACCACCGCATGCAGATTGTCGAAAAAATTGGTCAGGCCAAAATCCGCAATGGCGTCACTGCCGTGCAGATCACCCGCTGGGACGAGATCATGCGCAAACGCACAGAACTTGGTGCCGCCTTGGGGTTGCGCCCTGACTACATTCAGGAAATTTATCGCACCGTGCACGAAGAGTCGGTCAAAACCCAAACCGACATGATGCGTGCCGCCCACGAATCTGCTTAAGCCTCATGATTTTGAGGTATGATCTCACTAGGGGGATATGATATGCAAGCCATTAAAGTCCAAACCATCTCCGATGCGAATGGCCGGGTAATTCTTGAAAATATCCCGGTACCACAAGGTACCCATTTAGAAGTAATCATCCTAGTGAAAGAAGCAGATTCTACGCTTACGGAAGATCCCCTACTCGCCTTACTTGGGCAAGGAACGTTGGGGATCGATCCTGACGATTATCTCAAGGAATTGCGTTAATTCACACTCCTTCCCCGTTTGTCGATCTCCGGTATTTCCCATATTATGATGCTTGAAAATGCAATTGAATTACTCACCGCGAAAGGCACCCTATGACCCTCACCATTTCCCAACGCGTTCAGGCGATTGAAGAATCCAGCACCGTCAAACTGTTTGGCCAAGTCGAAGCCCTGAAGGCTTCCGGCAAGCAGATCATCACCTTCAACTTGGGTGAACCTGACTTTGACCCGCCTGCGCCGATTATGAACGCCACCCGCAAAGCTCTGGACGAGAACCAGACCAAATACTCCGCCAACCCCGGCCTGAAAACCCTGCGCGAAGCGATTCTGGTCAAGCTCAAAAATGACAATGGCATTGACGCCAAACTCGAAAACATTCTGGTCGCCAATGGCTCCAAACAGATTCTGTATAACCTGTTTCAGACGATTCTGGATCCCGGTGACGAAGTGATTGTGCTGCGTCCCTATTGGGTGACTTTCCCGGAAGGCATTAAGCTGGCCGGGGGTGTCCCGGTGTTTGTCGACACCGTCGAACACCAGCCCGATCTGGCCCTGATTGAAGCAGCCATCACCCCCAAGACCAAGGCCGTGCTGATCAATTCGCCCAATAACCCGACCGGCGCTTTGTACCCGGCGGAAACCCTGCGCGCGATTGGCCATTTGTGCCTGGAAAAGGGTGTCTACCTGATTTCGGATGAAGCCTATGAGCTGCTGGCCTTTGACGGGGCCAAACACGTCAGCGTCGCCAGCCTCGACCCGGCCTTTGCGGAAAACACCATCACCGTGCAGACCTTCTCCAAAAGTTATTGCATGACCGGCTTCCGGATTGGGTTTATGGTCGCCCCGGCGGGCCTCATCAAGGCGATTGGCAATTTGCACAGCCACCTGACCGGCAATGTGTGCACCTTTGCCCAGTATGGCGCCATTGCCGCCCTGACCATGGATCAGCACTACCTGACCGACATGCTCGAGATCTTCCAGCGCCGTTTAGAAGTCGCTTGGCCGCTGTGTAACGAGCTGTTTGAATGCGTCAAGCCCGGCGGTGCCTTCTACTGCTTCCCCAATGTCGAAAAATACCTGGGGGATCGCTTTGCCGACGACAATGCCCTGGCCGCCCACCTGCTCAATGAAGCGCTGGTAGCCACCGTGCCTGGTTCGGCCTTCGGAGCCCCGGGCCATTTGCGCATCTCGTTCTCGTGCAGCGAAGACGACATCCGCGAAGGGTACGCCCGCATTCGCCAAGTGCTGCTGGGATGAAGCTCGGCATCATTGGTTATGGGCGCATGGGGCGGCTCTTGACCCGCTACCTGGCCCAAGACTTTCACGTCAGCGTCTACGACCCCCACGTCGACACCGAACCGGCCCGCGCCCACGGGGCCACCCCGGTCGACTTTGCCGAGATCTGCCGCCAGCCTGCGATTCTGCCGCTGGTGCCGATCTCGGAGTTTGAGGGAGTGGTTAAAACCATTGCGCCCCACTTACAGCCCGGCACGCTCCTGATTGACGCCTGCTCGGTCAAAATGAAGCCAGTGGCAGCCATGCAGCAATACCTGCCCCCAGAGGTGCACATTCTGGGCACCCACCCGATGTTTGGCCCAGACAGCGCGGCGGATACCCTGTTTGGCGGCAAGATTGTGCTCTGCCCGGTGCGACTGCCGGAGGTGCGCTACCGGGAAATTGTCACCTACCTCGAAAAACACGGGCTCAAGGTGATTGAGGCTACCCCGGAAGAACACGACCAGCAGATCAGCGCCTCGCTGTTTTTGGCCCACTTTTTGGGGCGCACCCTGATTGAAGCAGAGGCGGGCCCGGTGGAAATCGACACCAAAGGCTACCGCCGTTTAATGAAAATTCTGCTCACGGTCGAAAACGACTCGTGGCAACTGTTTGAAGACATGTACCACTACAACCCGTTTGCCCCACAGATGCGCGCCCGCTGGGAAGCCGCCATGGCAGAGATAGGAGCCAAACTCGACCCATGAATATTGCCTTTCAGGGCGTGCCCGGCGCTAACAGCGACGTCGGCATTCGCCTCCATTTTCCCGATGCCCACCCGATGGGGTACGACTACAGCGAACAGGTCTTTGACAGCCTTGTTGAAGGGGAAGTCGACTTAGGGTTTGTACCGATTGAAAACAGCATTATGGGCAATGTCGACATCAATGCCGACCTAATTTACCGCAAGCCGGTGGCGATCATTGGCGAGTATTATGTACCCATTCGCCACTGTCTGCTGGGGCTACCGGGCACCTCGCTGCAACAGATCGAGCGGGTGTATTCCCACCCAGTCGCCCTTGAACAGTGCCGCCCCTTCATTCAGGCCATCGGCGCCCAGCCCGTGCCCGACTTTGACACCGCAGGGGCTGCCCGCGCCCTGGCCCACCGCAACCACCCCGGCGAAGCGGCGATTGCCCCAGCCCTGTGTGCCGAGCTGTATGGCCTTGAGGTGTTGCAGGAAGGCATCCAACAGGTCAAGCGCAATATCACCCGCTTTGTGGCGATTGTAACCCCGCGCAATGTGCCCTTGGAGCTAGACCGGGCCAAAACCAGCCTGGCCTTTGTCACGCGCCACGAGCCCGGTGCCTTGGTGCGCTGCCTAGAGCAGTTCTCGCTGCACGGCATTAACCTGACACGCTTAGAGTCGCGCCCCATTCCAGAAAACCCGTTTGAATACGTATTTTATGTCGATTTTGTCGGCTCAACAGCCCAGGAAAACGTGCGCCAATGCCTCGCGGGCATGAGCCAGCACATCAGCCTGATCAAAATTTTGGGTAGCTACCCGGTCGCACAGCCGCCGCGCTGAATCGGGTTGACGGGCGCTTTTAAGGCGTGTTAAGTTTATCTGTAACAAGTTTTGTTACAGAAAGAATCCTCATCTTCCATGCAAACCACCCAGATTGACACTTCTATCTTATTCCAACCCTTTCAGCTCAAGTCGCTGCAGCTTAAAAACCGCATTGTCATGGCCCCCATGACCCGCTCCTTTTCGCCCGGCGGAGTCCCCACCGCTGACGTGGAAGCCTATTACCAACGTCGCGCCGCCGCCGAAGTCGGCTTGATTTTATCCGAAGGAACGGTGATCAACCGCCCCGCTTCCACCAATGACCCTTCCGTCCCCCATTTCTATGGCGAAGAGTCTCTGGCCGCTTGGAAACGGGTGATTGATGGCGTACACACCGCCAATGGGGTCATGGCACCCCAAATTTGGCATGTGGGCGTCCAGGCCCCTCACCACTCCGGCTGGTT
>DLGM01000400.1 GCA_002482705.1 Cyanobacteria bacterium UBA7694 | reverse complement strand
ATTACGGAGAAACGAATTATGGGTATTAAATTACTGAAACCTACCTCCCCCGGCGTCCGGGGTATGAGCCGCCTCACCAAAGAGGAAGTGACTCACAACCAACCCGAGAAGTCTCTCCTGGTTTCCTTGAAGAAAACCGGTGGCCGCAATAACAGCGGTCGCGTTACCGCCCGTCACAGAGGCGGCGGACACAAGCGTTTTTATCGTCTTATCGACTTCAAGCGTAACAAGGACAGTATTCCCGCTCGCGTTGCGTCCATTGAGTACGATCCTAACCGTACCGCAAATATTGCTCTTCTTCATTATGCTGATGGCGAAAAGCGCTACATTCTCGCTCCCGTGGGCCTGACTGTTGGCTCTGAAATCCTGTCTGGCGAAGGTGCTGACATTAAGCCCGGCCATGCACTGGCTGTCAAAGACATCCCCTTGGGTACGATTATTCACAACGTTGAACTGTATCCCGGTCGTGGTGGTCAGCTGGCTCGCGCTGCAGGTACCGCTGCTCAGCTGGTAGCTAAAGAGGGCGACTACGTCCAAATCAAGCTGCCTTCTGGCGAAACCCGGATGATTTCCAAGCAATGTAAAGCAACCGTTGGCCAAATTGGCAACCTTGACTCCAAAAACGTTTCTGTGGGCAAAGCAGGTCGCAAGCGCCATATGGGCAAGCGTCCGCATGTTCGCGGCGTCGTGATGAACCCCTGCGATCACCCCCATGGTGGCGGTGAGGGCAAGGCTCCTGTTGGCGGTAAGGCACAAACCCCCTGGGGCAAACCCGCTATGGGCTTCCGCACTCGTAAGCGCAAGCCTAGCGACAAGTTCATCACCATCAAGCGCGTCAGCAGAAACGCCAGATAAAGGAGACTATAGACTATGGGTCGTTCACTTAAAAAAGGACCTTTTATCCACGAGAAATTGCTTAAAAAAGTTACCCGCATGAATGAAAATAACGAAAAGCGGGTGATCAAAACTTGGTCCAGAGCCTCTATGATCACGCCCGACATGGTGGGCCACACCATTGCGCTTTACAATGGCCGTAAACACGTCCCCATCTTCGTGACTGAAAATATGGTGGGCTATCGCCTGGGCGAGTTCGTCCCTACCCGTATGTATCGGGGCCATGCCGGTGAAAAAACCGTATCACGCAAGTAATGAGGAATTAGACAGTGAGTAGTGCATTGAAAGTAAAAGCCCTTGCCAAAAACATCAGAATGTCACCGTTCAAAATTAGACGCGTGATCAACTTGGTGCGTGGCATGCATGGCCTGGACGCGCTGGACTATCTGAAGTTCATGCCCCACAAGGCCGCCCGTATTATTGAAAAAGTATTGCATTCGGCTCTTTCCAACGCCGAGAACAACAACGCCCTCGATGTGGAAAAACTCTACATTGTGGAAGCCTATGTGGATGGTGGTAAGACCCTCAGACGCGTTCAACCCCGCGCTCAAGGTCGCGCTTACATGATTCGTAAACGCAGCAGCCACGTCACCATCGCCGTGGGCGAGAAGAAGTAGAGGAGCCGAAAAATGGGTCAAAAAGTACATCCTTATGGTTTTAGACTTGGCATCACCAAAAACTGGAGAAGTCGCTGGTTTGCCACAAAAAACTACCCTGAAATGATTCAGGAAGATCGCAAGATTCGCGCTATCGTTAAAAAGCAACTGGCCACCGCTGGGATTGCTGATATCGAGATCGAGCGCAAATCGAACCAAGTAGAAGTGACCATTCTTACTGCCAAGCCCGGCATGGTTGTGGGCCGTGGTGGTAAAAATATCGAAGAACTTCGCCAAAAGCTGTTCCATCAAGTTCAACGCAAAATTCAGATGAATGTGCAAGAAGTGAAGGCTGTTGAAGCCAACGCCCAGCTCATTGCTGAAAACGCTGCCGTTCAACTCGAAAAGCGTGTGGCTTTCCGCCGCGTTATGAAACAAGCTATGCAGCGCGCCATGAGCGCTGGTGCCAAAGGGATCAAAATCATGGTTGCTGGCCGTTTGGGCGGCGCTGAAATTGCCCGTACTGAATGGCTTCGTGAGGGTCGCATCCCTCTCCACACCCTGCGTGCCGATATTGACTATGGCACCTTCGAAGCTAAAACCGTCTTTGGTATCATTGGTATCAAAGTCTGGGTTTACAAGGGTGAAATCCTGAAAGAGAGTAAAAAAGAGGTCGCTTCCAATGCTAATGCCTAAACGCACCAAATTCAGAAAGCCTCAACGGGGCAGAATGAAGGGGACTGAAACTCGGGGTACCAAGGTATCCTTTGGCGAGTTCGGCATGCAGGCGCTGGAACCGGCCTGGATCACCTCTCGTCAGATTGAGGCCGCTCGTCGTGCCATGACTCGTTATATCCGCCGTGGCGGTAAAGTGCATATCCGCATTTTCCCTGATAAGGCTGTCACTGCAAAACCCGCTGAAACCCGCATGGGTAGTGGTAAAGGTTCACCTGAATACTGGGTTGCTGTTGTCCGTCCGGGCCGCATCCTGTTTGAAATTGCAGGCGTTCCTGAAGAAGTTGCTCGCGCCGCCATCCGTTTGGCCAGCGCCAAGCTGCCGATTCACACCAAATTCGTGACGCGTGCTCAGCAAGAAGAAGTTGTCGAAGAGGTTAATTCCTAATGTCTACTAAAGAAATAACTCGCCTGCGTGAGTTGTCCGAGCAGGAACTCGTCGACGAACTCAACGAGGCCAAAAGCGAACTGTTCAACCTCAAGAGCCAGTGGAAGGTTACCCGCCAAATCGCTAACTCCGCTCGCCTGAAGNNCGTGTTGCGTGGCAAAATCGCCCGGGTCAATACCTTACTGCGCGAACGTGAAATCAAAGGAGAGCAGTAAGTTATATGCCTAAACGTATTTTGACCGGTAAAGTCGTCAGTGCAAAAATGCAAAAGACGCGTATTGCGGAAGTTCAGAGCTTCCCCACGCACCCCATTTATAAAAAGGTGCAAGCTCGCAGCAAGCGTTTCAAGTTTCATGATGAGGCTGACGCTTCTCAAGAAGGCGATCTGGTGCGCATCGTTGAATGCCGTCCCATGAGCCGTGACAAGCATTTTCGCCTGCTTGAAGTCGTCGAATCTGCCCACAAATCTGAGTAGGAAGCCGCTGGAATAAAGTTATGATTCAACAAGAAAGTCGCCTTTCCGTTGCAGACAACACTGGCGCCAAGCAGTTACTCTGCATCAACGTTCTGGGCAGCTCCGGCCGTCGCTATGCGCACGTTGGTGACATTATTGTCGCCGTTGTTAAGGAAGCTACCCCCAATATGCCCGTTAAAAAGAGCCAAGTGGTGAAAGCCGTTGTCGTTCGCACGACCCATCCGGTGACCCGCCCCGATGGCTCCCGCATTAAGTTCGATGAAAACGCTGCGGTGATTATCAACAACGATAACAACCCCATTGGTACCCGCGTCTTTGGCCCGGTTGCCCGCGAATTGCGTGAGAAGAACTTCATGAAAATTATTTCCCTGGCCCCGGAGGTTCTCTAATCATGGCAGTTCAAAAAACTGAATCCCGTCACTTCTCCGTTAAGAAAGGTGACAAGGTTGTTGTCATTTCCGGTAAAGATAAGGGTAAAATAGGTGAAGTGCTTCACGTTGACCCCAAATCTCTGCGCGTGACCGTTAAGGGTGTGAACATCATTACCCGTCACAAGAAGCCCACTATGCAGGGCCAAAAGGGTTCGATCGAAAAGAAAGAAGCCTCCATCCACCGCTCTAAAGTGATGGTGTATGATCCCAGCGCCGAAAAAGGTGTGCGGATTCGCCATACTGTTTTAGAGAACGGTCAAAAAGTCCGCGTTTCCGCCAAAACTGGCGAAAACCTGGATAACTAACTGAAGAGAATCCCAAGGAGCTAATAGGTAAGTATGGTTGCACAGAACAAAGTGGTACCAAGACTTAAGTCCGTCTATCAGGAAAAGATCATCTCTGCCCTGAAGACCGAATTTAACTACGCAAACGTGATGGAAATTCCTAAACTGGAAAAAGTCGTCGTGAGCATTGGTCTGGGTGAGTACATCCAGAATCACAAAGCCCTCGAGTTTGCACAAAACGATTTGGCCAAAATCACCGGCCAGAAGCCGATTGTTATTCGCGCTAAGAAGTCGATTGCAAACTTCAAACTGCGCAAGGGTATGCCGATCGGCTTAAAAGTGACCCTGCGTGGTGATCAGATGTATCATTTCCTCGATCGTCTGATCTCTTTGGCCCTCCCCCGCATTCGCGACTTCCGTGGTGTTTCCAACCGGGCGTTTGATCAGCGCGGTAACTACACCATTGGTCTCAAAGAGCAGCTGATCTTCCCTGAAATCAGCTATGACAAGATTGACAAGGTCAGAGGGATGAACATCACCCTTGTCACTACTGCTAAGACCAATGAAGAGTCTTTTGCCCTGCTGAAACATTTTGGAATGCCCTTTCGGAAATAGGAGATAACCCATGGCTAAGAAATCAATGCTTGCAAAAAGCAGCCGGCCTTCTAAGTTTAAGGTCAGAGAGCACAACCGCTGCATGACCTGTGGCCGCCCCCGCGCCTACTATCGCTACTTTGGGCTCTGCCGCGTCTGCCTGCGTGAAAACGCACACCGTGGTTTGCTCCCCGGCGTCAAGAAGTCCAGCTGGTAAGAGGAGGAATAAACGAATGACTAATGATCCCATCGCCGATATGTTGACCCAGATTCGCAATGCCCTCCTTCTGAACAGAGATGCTGTTGAGGTGACAGACTCCAAACAGAAGCGTGAAATTGCCCGCATCCTCAAAGAATCCGGTTATATTGCCGATTTCTATCAAGTGGATGCCAACCAGTTCAAAAACTTGAAACTGGTGCTCAAGTACCAAGGCGGAAAGCGCGTAATTCAAGGTCTGAAGCGGGTTAGCCGCCCTGGCCGTCGCGTTTACGTCAAAAACGATCGAATTCCCAAAGTCATCGGGGGAATGGGTGTGGCAATTATTTCCACATCTAAAGGAATTGTGACCGGCCACCAGGCTAAGCGTCACAATTTGGGTGGCGAAGTACTGTGCTTGGTTTGGTAGGAGAAAGCTATGTCTAGAATTGGTAAAAAACCTATCCCTCTGGCCAAGGCCACCGTTGAAATGAACGGCAATGCCGTCACGGTGAAAGGCCCCAAAGGCCAACTTACCCGTGAGATCCTCGATCTCGTCTCGATTGAAGTTGAAGAGCAAACGCTCTACGTCAAACGTAAAAACGACTCCAAAGAAGCCCGTGCTCTGCATGGCCTCTTCCGTTCACTCTTTGCCAATATGGTTGAAGGCGTGAACAACGGCTATTCCAAGTCTCTCGACTTGGTGGGCGTTGGTTACAAAGCACAGGTCAAAGGCTCTAGCCTGATCCTGAACGTAGGCTACTCCCACCCCGTTGAAATCGAAGCCCCAGCCGGGATTGAGATTGCAATGGAAGGCCCGACCCGCGTTCTCATCAAAGGCATTGATAAAGAACTGGTGGGCAGTTTGGCCGCCAAAATTCGTGCCGTGCGTAAGCCTGAGCCTTACAAAGGCAAAGGTATTCGCTATGTGGGCGAAGTGGTCCGCAAAAAAGCAGGAAAGGCTAAGTAGTCGGAGGCGTACATGAAACTTGCAACTCGTAGATCTGAGCGGAAAAGACGTCATCTGACCATCCGCAAAAAAATTTCCGGCACCCAGGAAAGACCCCGTTTGGCTGTATTCCGCAGCCACCAGCATATCTATGCGCAAATTATTGATGATACCATTGGCCACACGATTGTGTCGGCTTCCACGGTTGAACCGGAAGAGCGCAAAGATGGCACCTATTTCGGCAATATTGACGCCGCCAAAGTTATTGGTGAGCGCATTGCCAAGCGCGCCCTCGAAAAGGGCATTACCCAAGTGGTCTTTGACCGCGGTGGGAACCGTTACCATGGTCGTGTGGCTGCATTGGCTGATGCCGCCCGTGAACATGGTCTGGAACTTTAGGTAAGGAGACGGTTACTGTGAGAAACCAAGATATGGAAGCAACCCAGTGGATCGAGAAAGTCGTTCAGGTTCGCCGGGTCACCAAAGTTGTTAAAGGTGGTAAGCGTCTCAGCTTTCGCGTCATCGTGATTGTTGGTGATGGTGAAGGCCGCGTTGGCGTTGGCGTTGGTAAATCCAGCGACGTCGTTGGTGCCATCCAAAAAGGTATGGTTGATGCTAAGAAACAGCTGATCCAGGTTCCCCTGGTCGATGACGGCACCCTGCCCCATCCCGTTTCAATTAAGCATGGCTCTGCCAAAGTTCTGATTAAGCCCGCCCCCCAAGGTACCGGTGTTATCGCTGGTGGCTCTGTGCGGATCGTATTAGAAGCCGCAGGCGTTAAAAACGCAACTGCAAAGGCTTTGGGCTCTAAGTCCCCCCTCAATAATGCTCGTGCTACCGTCGAGGCCCTTCGCTCGCTGCGTACCGTTGAGCAAATCTCCAAAGCACGTGGTGTGAGCGCTAAAGCAGTTCTCACCGGCGTTGCCAGCTAAGAGGTAACTCCATGAAACTTGAAGAACTCTCAAGAAATGTTAAACGCCCTAAGCGCAAGCGCGTAGGACGTGGTATGCGCTCTGGGATGGGTAAAACCTCCAGCCGCGGTAACAATGGTCAAGGCCAGCGTTCGGGCCCTGAAAAGAAGGCCGGTTTTGAAGGGGGCCAAATGCCCTTGTATCGCCGTATGCCTAAGCGTAAGCACTTCAGCCGTCCCGATCAACCTGAGTTTGCCATTATCAACGTCGGCCGTCTGAATCAACTGTTCCAGGCCGGTGATACCGTTGATTTCCAGGCTCTCGTTGAAAAGAGCCTGATCGACGCTCGTAAAGATGGGCTTCGCATCCTCGGCAATGGCGAACTGAGCGTTAAACTCAGCGTTGTTGCTGATTATGTGACCTCCTCGGCACGGGAAAAGATTGAGGCCCAGGGCGGTAGCATCGAACTGCTGGGCTGATATGAAAAAAGAGCAGTCCATTCGTCCGGAAGCTTTGCTTGAAATGTGGCAGGCTTCCGGCCTCAAATTCAAAATTTTATTCACATTACTGATGCTCTTCGTTGTTCGGTTCGGTGTACAGATTCCTGTACCGGGTCTGAATAACGACGTCATCGCCAACCTATTTCGTCAAGGAAGCCTTCTGCAATTTGTTGATCTCTTTGCAGGGGGAGCCCTGGCGAAATTTTCTATTTTGGCGATGGGAATTATCCCTTACATCAATGCCTCGATTATCATTCAGTTGATGACATCGGTGGTTCCCAAACTTGAAGAAATGCAAAAAGAAGGTGGGGAAGCTGGGCGACGGCAAATTGCCCAGATTACCCGCTATTTGACGATTACCCTGGGTACCGTGCAAGCCGTTGGCATGTCCGTATGGTTATGGCGCAGTGGCGCCGTTCTGGCACACCCGCCTACCGCTGCTACCCCCGTTCTCTTTATATTGACCACTACAGCCGTGCTGGTGGCGGGTACAACCCTGATCATGTGGATTGGCGAGCTGATCACTGAGCATGGCTTAGGCAATGGCGCTTCGCTGCTGATCTTTATTGGGATTGTGGCCTCCATTCCAACCTATGCCAGTAATACCTGGGAATTGGTGCAAAATGGTGGTTCCAACTGGTTTATGGTTGGTTTGCTGTTGCTGTCTTATTTAGTGCTCATTCTGGTTGTTGTTTATGCATCAGAAGGAGCCCGTAAGATTCCTGTGCAATCCGCCAAAAAACAGGTGGGTAACCGCATGTATGGTGGGCGAGGCACTTATTTGCCTTTTCGCCTCAATCAGGGCGGGGTTATGCCGATTATCTTTGCGTCTTCGGTGCTGCTTTTCCCGGCCACCCTCTCTCAGTTTGCCCCCAATGTGGGTTTATTAAAAACGGTCACCGATTTTTTGAATAAACAACCGGGTTACGGCATTCTGTTTGTCATCATGATTTTCTTTTTTAGCTTCTTTTACGCTTCATTGGTGCTCAATCCTCAAGAGATTGCGAATAACCTGAAGCGTTATGGCAGCTATATTCCGGGTTACCGCCCCGGTCGCCCCACCGCTGAATTCTTAGAGCGTGTGCTCTCACGAATGACCTTTTGTGGTGCGATTTTCTTAGCGCTGATCATTATCTTCCCCATGGCAATGGTTTCGCTCACAGGGGTTACTACCCTTGATCGGATGGGCAGTACCGCGGTATTAATCATGGTAGGGGTTGCGATTGACCTCTTTAACCAGCTCCAAACGCATCTTCTAGCACGTCAATACGAAGGGTTTACCTCATGAGTCAACAGCAAGAAGGCATTCACCTGATCTTTTTAGGGGCTCCGGGTGTGGGAAAAGGGACACAGTCACTCCGTATCGCTGAGCACTATTCTGCAGCCCATATTTCTACAGGCGATATTCTGCGCCAAGCGGTGGCAGAACGCACGCCTTTGGGCCAGCAAGCTAAGTCTTATATGGATAAGGGTGAGCTTGTACCCGACTCGCTGATCATTGACTTGATCCGTGAGAAGTTAACCACCCCAGGTTTTTCCCAGAATTGGATTATGGATGGCTTCCCACGTACTGTGGCTCAAGCTGAAGCCATGGACCAGCTTTTGGCAGAATTGGGGCAAGCGCTTACGGTGGTGCTCAACATTGAGGTTCCCATGGACTTATTGATGGATCGTCTTACGTTGCGTCGGACCTGTCGCCGTACGGGCGAGATTTTTAACCTCAAGTTTAATCCGCCAGCAGATGCCTCTCAGTATGACCTGTACCAACGGGATGATGATAAACCTGAAGCGGTCAGTCGCCGTCTGGCGGTATATACCGAGCAGACACGTCCGCTGATCGATTATTATGACAGCCGTCAGATGTTGCGCGTCATTAATGGCGACCAGTCGCTTGAGCTTGTACAAGCGGATATCTTGTCGGCAGTTTCTGCGAGCACCCACTAGTTCCAGCCTGTGCTGGGTCGTGTTCACTGAGAACACAACAACTTAAGTCAACGAACGTCAAGGGAACTTCACTCCCTTGACGTTCGTCACTGAAAAAGTACTTGTTTTGCTTGGATAATTAAATTATGACTTTTCCCAAACATTTGCTGCAAACTTTGATTCTTGGCCTCACCGCTTTTATTTTTGTGGCTTGTCAGCCTGCCCCGGGCACCTCCTCCCCACCTTCGCCCTCGCCTACAGCGGCACAACCCACGGCACAGCCTACAGCTACCGCGACGCCTTCACCGTTACCGACGGTGACCCCTTCTCCAGAACCGTCGCC
>DLGM01000325.1:24062-24763 GCA_002482705.1 Cyanobacteria bacterium UBA7694 | reverse complement strand
AACCCGAAGGTCGTAGGTTCAAATCCTGCTCCCGCAACTCACACAAAAGGGTGCCCTCACGGGCGCCCTTTTGGTATGTAAAGGGGGCAATCATGGATCCCGTTTTTACCCTTGACGAAGAAACTCCGCTGGCCTATTTCGAAAAGATTGTAGCCTTTATTTATACACCCCACTACGCACGCCATCTGCGCAAAATTGGGGCCCGCTACGATCGCGAAACCATCCCCGAAGATCTCGATTTAATGCCCTTCATTATTGATGCGCTGATTTTTGACACCTATATCAATGGCAAAACCCCGCTGGATGACTTTATTGCCTTCTTTCAACCCCAGCTTTCACCAGCCCGCCTACGCATTTACCAACAATTTCGTCAGCGCAACCAACTGAGCGCCTTTCAAGTGCGAGCCGTGGAGCGCCCCGAAACCCTGTATCTCACCGATCTGATCGATGACAGCGAATGGGTGGTCAAAGACAATCAAGCGCTGCGCTTTTTATATCCCAACAGTTTTACCATTTCCCGCTTATTGCCCTGGGAAAACAACTATGTCTTGAGTGGTTCCTGCGCCCTGCTCAACCATAAGGAGCCGGAAGCCGTGATTAGCATTGCCCGCAGCCTCAAACTGCCCCCTCTGATGGTAACTGGCTAAAATTTTTTGCGCAATCCCATCACCCCTATAAAAAGCTTATGTTATAATGGCTTG